>NZ_JBHINE010000013.1:0-58371 GCF_042194715.1 Bartonella sp. CM120XJJH
GCTGATGTTAAAGCAGGTACTTTAGGGGGCTTTATTGAAAAGGAAGATAACCTCTCTCATGATGGCAATTGCTGGGTCTATGATAAGGCTTGTGTTTATAATAATGCCCATGTTTCTGATAATGCTAAAGTCTTAAATGAAGCTTATGTTTTCGATAATGCAAAAATTGAAGGCAATGCTAAAGTTTTTGATGGTGCAAGAATTTATGACAATGCAAGGGTTGCTGATCATGCCTTGGTTTTTGGAAGAACTTATGTTTACGATCATGCCTGCGTTTTGAATCATGCTGAAGTATCTGACAGGGCTGTTATAAAAGGTCATGCTAAAATCTATGATAATGCTTTATTAACTGGATATGCGCAAGCTTATGGCAATGCAAGAATTTATGACAATGCTCAAGTTTGGTTTTTTGCTGTGGTTTGTGATGAGGCTTGTATTTATGAAAATGCAAAAATTACAGGCTATACATACATTTGCGATAAAGTGAGTGTTTTTGGCAATTCATATATAGATACCAAAAAATTGAATGGTCATATCAAAATTTGTGATCACACCATAAAAGACGCTGCGTAAATAAGATGCGGGCGGTGCGGGGGTGCCCCTCTTTCAAATTTCCCATTCCAAATTTTATCAAACGTTTATCACATTAGATTGTGAGGGTATCTTTATGTGCAAAAAATATGAATTAACTAGTGAAATTAAACAAATTAAAGATAGGATTACTAAACAGATTACAACTCTTTATCGCATTCGTGCTTTAAAAGATTTTGATGATATCAAAGCTGGCGATCTAGGCGGCTTTATTGAAAAGGAAAGCAACCTCTCTCATAATGGCAATTGCTGGGTCTATGATAATGCATGGGTTTATGGCTATGCCCGTATTTATGAAAATGCAAAAATACGCCATTTTTCTCAGGTCTGTGGTCATGTCTATGGCAATGCTGAGGTCTATGGAAAGGCTTTTATCTCTCAATATGCTAAAGTTTATGACAATGCTTGTGTCTATAGTAATGCACGTATATCTGGCTATGTTTATGGCAATGCCCATGTGAGTGGAAGCGCTCGTATTTATACAGAAGCCCATGTTTATGATAATGCGCATATTTCTTATAATGCTTGGGTTTATAATTATGCAAGGGTTTATGGGCATGCTCAGGTTTCTGGCTCTGTCTGTGTTTACAGCCATGCCAAGATTTATAACCATGCTATTGTCAAAGGTCATGCTAAAATTTATGGCAAGGTTTATGGCAATGTTATTGTAAGTGGCTATGCTGAGATTTATGGCTCTGTTTATGGCAATGCCAAGGTTTCATATCATGCCAAGGTCTGGGGTAAAGCCTATGGCAATGCAAAATTAAACAGTCAAAGTAAAGTAAGTGTCGTTCCTAAAAAATGTGAGATTTATGAAAATGATAATATTATCAAAATTACGGATACAGACAAATAAATGACAAGCATGGGGGGGGCGTGCATTCTTTAATGGCTATAAACGCATATAAAATGCATTGCTAATAAACATATCATAAAAGAGAGAGTTTAAAAAAAGAAAGCCGTGCCAATTGATATGACGCGGCTTTCAAATGTCTATTCTAATGATTAAAATGAATCATCCACATGGAGTAATGAATGCATATATACAAAACGTATCATATTGCAAGCACTCTATGAGAGATATAAAAACTTATCAAAAGAAACGTAAACGATGCGTATGATCCTTAATCACTCATTTGAATAAGAGAGTGAATTTAGAACCTATAAACTCTCATATGGCTTCAAACGTATTAAGAATAACGCCCTTTTCTTTAAAGAGATTCATTTAAAACAAAGCACATGATCATGACGCTTCTTTTAAAAACGTTTCAAAATATTAAGCTCAAAATTGAGCTGAATGAATTAAAAGAACGCTTTGTCTAAAATCAAACAAATCAAAACGCTTTGTAGCTTTATCAATCCAATCAAAAGAAAATGCTTATTAAACAAATGTCTTTTTAAAAACGTTCTTTTACATTTATGAACATTGGTTTTTAAAACAATCTCTCATAAGACAATAAACAACCGCTTTTATAAAATGTAAGGTTTTCAAAATTTTGCTCTGCTGTGAAATCTATAGCCTAGGTTTACTCAAAAGAGAAAATGTTCTTAAGTAAATGGAAAGAATAATAAGCTTATAAAGCATCAGTTTCAAACGTTTAAACGTGCATTTAGAAAGCTTCTCATAAATGCCTTTTCTCTTTGCACTCAAACGTAACTTCTTTATAAATTAGCCGGTCCATTTTTGGGCTGGCAAAATCAACCACCCCAATTTTGGGGGCATTATCCTTTAAATAGAGGCATTCTTTAAACAATATCGCTTTTGACTCCAAAATTTAGTAAAATCCCATGCCTTATGATGTTACAATGGTTTTGAAGTTTATTTGCTTATCTATTGTCTCAATAGGTGCCCTCAAATTTGAGGTGACTAAAATCTCTCAATCCAAATTTGGATTGACCTCATTTGGCTTCGTATTTTTAAACGATAACTTTTAAAACGTTTTTTTCTTTCTTGCATTATGTCATTAAAAGGCTTTTGATTTCATAAGATATAACTTTTTGAATTTCATATCTGTTTATTTCCTTACTCCGGTAAAAAAATACCGTGGTTTTAAAAGCGATCTTGTCTTTAAATCCTTTTATGCAATCTTTATAAATTAAACCTATAAGCTTATGACAATTTCAAACGATTATCCTCTAATAGATGATAAGATATTGCTATAATAAATATAGATTTTTTGCTTCCCAATTTTGGGAAACAATAATATTTTGTCTTTATACGATTAAACAAACCAATCTTTAAAACAAGATGTGATCTTTAAACGTATGTTATTGAAAATTCCAAACAACTAAATTTAAAACAATGCGATTTTTAAGTGATAAAAACGTATCATAAAATTTATGAACTGTTATGAATGATAACTGTTTTTCATTTCATTTGAATACACACATGCGTTATAATATTTACATCATGATTTGCTTTTTATGGTCTATTCATACATGGTAATCTTATATAAAAAAGGGTCAAATGGATCATGCATAAAAGTGTGGATTCTTAAGTGGATCCATATAAAATAATTGCATATAACACACTGAATTTATTATATTTTTATGGAATAAGCGTTTCTGGGGTCTGGAAGTGCTGACTCAAAACAGCCTCTTGCTTTTAGTGCTGAGAGCACTTGGACATAACAAGAGCCCCCGGAAATTCCGGGATATCCGCAAAAGCGGTTTTATTTCTAGTTTGAGTTTTTCGGGCTTCCAGACCCTATTTGATCGTCGCGTATACGACCAAAAACACAAGTCTTATTCATAAGGCAATTACTTTTAATCGTCAATTGAAATTACAACAGTGTTTTTTTTGTTTTTTCAAGTTTTCACGTAATCAATGCGTATATTATACATAAAAATATTACTTGAGATTCTTTAGATACTGTTAAAAATTGTAAAGCTGAATTAAAGGGTGATGGCAAGGTAATGGGTTGATTTTTTCCTTTACGATTTTATGTTTTCTCCCTCAAATTAGGCTGTTTTCCCGTTTCAAAGATTACGAAAACAGATAAAGATTCTTGTCTTCTATATGGTATACAGAAGATGATACAGCTTATCGTTTTTATTCATCTCAATCGGGGTATCTCAAACATGTTGCTCGTAAATAGTATAAATTTAAAGTCCATGAAATATAAAAATCTTTATATTTAATATAATAAATTTCATTTACCTGAGTTGGTTCAAAATGTTATTATACCCCTTGCTTTTAAGGAGTTCATAAGATCCTTTTTTAATTGTTTTTATTCAGATGCTTGTATTGTGCAAGCGAATGGTTTTGATTGCTTCAGTATGAACAGGCTGGGATGAGAGAATTTGATGGTATTTTTGGCTTTTATTACAAGGTGTAAAGCGATATAAATATCTTTTAAATCGGTGTATTGCTATATTGTAAAACTCTTTTTTCAGAAATCGTAAATATTGAGATATCATATTGATAGAGGCTTGATAACAGTGGGCTTGTAGAGGGGGATTGCATGAGGATTTTTTATTTTTTATACGCTACGTTTTCATTGTTTTGCAAAGGGCGCGCTTCTGAGGCAAGCATAATGGGGACGCCATCACGAATAGGATAGGCAAGTTTGGCTTTGAGAGAAATGAGCTCTTGTGTTTCTCGGTTATAAGAGAGTGTGCCTTTCGTTATTGGGCAGACGAGCAATTCGAGCATTTTGGGATCTGTGGTCATTTTTTTCATGTTGGGACCGTTCATTAGTTTAAGCGGTAATCTGTGCCTGTTTGTTTCATGAGTGAGCGTTCTGTTAATGCAAGAAGAGTTTGGGCACGGCTTTCGATATCTGGAGCTTCAAGGAGAGCTTGTTTTTCTGCTGGTGTAAAGGGGATAAGAGCGGAAAAAGCATTAACCAATATAGGTGTGGGGGCTTCTATAATACTACTCCAATTATATTCCATTTCATGTATGGTTAGATATTTTTCTACAACGTCGAGTAAGTTTTCGCGGTTAATGCTTTCTTCAATATCAAATTCTTGCAAGTCTTTTATGTTTGATTGGATGAGAGCTGTTCGATAGGATTTTGTGTTTGTCAATTCTTGTTCTAAGGTGAAGCGGCAAACACCTTGTAAGATAATGAACAGTTGTCCATTTCCTGTTTCACTGTAGTTTGTAATGCGCCCTATACAGCCTGTTTTATAAAGTTGTGTAGAGAAGCGGTCTGTATTCGATGAAAGTGGTTGAATAATGCCCAATAGACGATCAGTTACCATAACGTTTTCAATCATTTCAAGTGATTCTGGTTCAAAAATGTTGAGTGATAAAAAACCACCGGGTAGTAAGAGTGCACCTTCTAAAGGGAAAAGGGCAATTTGCTTTGGAAGATCATTTTCGCAATTGTAAGAGATATTACCAGCTTTCATGAGTATTTTGTCACCTTTGTTCGGTAGCTTTAGTCTGTAAATAGTTGCAATTTATGACACTATTGAGAAAGCAGAAAACCCACTTCTTGTGCATTAAAATCATACTTATAAAATACTTGAAGTCCTAATTCTAAAAAAGAATATGAAACCCTATCTTTAAGATTGAACTGCGCGCGAAAGAATATTGCTTTGCGGTCTTTTTAGTGTGTGACGTTTTGCATGATTTTCAAGAGGTATTTTTGTTTATAGCTTTTGATTTTTGTCTTAAATTTCCTAAAATGTGTTCCTTGCAATTTTTGTAAGGTTCAAAAGGTTACTATTATAAATCTTTTGAAGCAGTTTATGCAAGTTTTAAAATGAGAACATTTTCATCACTTTACTAATGACAGTGTGATAAAGATAGGCTATAGGTTTAAATATGCTGGAAAGAGCGTTATCGTTTCTTTCATTCTTTTGCGGGAGAGTGCAGATTGCGAATTTTCGCATTGCCGCCGAAGGGGAAATAGCCCATAATCTCTCAGGCTTTAAGGACCGTAAAAGGAAGAAGGCAGATCTGGAAAGTCGGGAGAGCCCGCGCCGAAGGTGTAAGCGAAAAATCTTTTCGCGAGTCTCTCAGGTTGATGACAGAGGGGGCAGAGACGGCCATATTCTGTGGGCGTTAGCGCAGCTTTGGAGTTATTATGGGCACAGCACAAGAAACATCTTTTTTAAAAACACTTCCTTTATATGATTTGCATGAAAAAGCAGGAGCAAAATTTGGTGCTTTTGCGGGGTGGAACATGCCTTTAACTTATCCTCTTGGCGTTTTGAAAGAGCATCTTCATACGCGTGCACATGCAGGACTTTTTGATATTTCTCATATGAAATTGATTGCCGTTGAAGGGGCACAAGCCGTGGAATTTTTGTCCTACGCTTTTCCCATTGATGCAGCAGCTTTAAAGATTGGGCACTCACGGTATAATTACTTGCTTAATGAGCAGGCTGGTATTCTTGATGATCTTATCATTACTCGTTTGGAAGAGGGCCGTTTTATGTTGGTCGCCAATGCCGGTAATGCACAGGCTGATTTTGTAGAATTGGAAAAGCGTGCGGTTGATTTTGAATGTCAAGTGATTGCTCTTGAAAGGGTATTGCTTGCTCTTCAAGGTCCTGAAGCGGCCGCTGTTCTTGCTGATGCCGATTTACCAGGGAATGAATTGTTCTTTATGCAAGGATTCGAACCACAACAAGATTGGTTTATAACGCGTTCTGGTTATACGGGAGAGGATGGTTTTGAAATTGCTTTGCCTATAGGGCATGCGCATATGTTGGCTGAAAAATTGCTGAGTGATTCTCGTGTTGAGTGGATTGGACTTGCAGCACGCGATAGCTTGCGGTTAGAAGCAGGGTTGTGTTTGCATGGAAATGATATTACCCCTGATACGACACCTATTGATGCGGCTCTAACATGGGCTGTTCCTAAAAGTGTTCGAGAAAAAGCACAATTTTATGGCGCGAAGGCTTTTCTTGAAGCGCTGCAAAAAGGACCTGCTCGTTGTCGTGTCGGATTAAAACCGCAAACGCGCCAACCTATTCGTGCTGGTGCGGTGCTTCTGGATGATCAAGGTAATGAGATTGGAGTTGTAACATCAGGTGGTTTTGGTCCTTCTTTTGATGGTCCTGTCGCGATGGGTTATGTTCCTGTTGATTGTAAAGTTGAAGGGACACAAGTCTTTACAGAACTGCGAGGTAAAAAGATTGCATTATCAGTTCATTCACTTCCCTTTGTTGAACAACGTTATTTTAAAGGATGATTTTTTATGTCTAAAACTTATTTTACACAAGACCATGAATGGCTTAGCGTTGAAGGAAAAGTGGTGACTGTTGGGGTTACGCATTATGCGCAAGAGCAATTAGGAGATTTGGTTTTTGTTGATTTACCACAAAGTGGGACAAAACTCTCCAAAGGAGAGGCAGCTGCTGTTGTGGAATCGGTGAAAGCCGCTTCAGATGTTTATGCTCCTCTTGATGGTGAAGTGGTCGAAATCAATGAAGCATTGGCTGATAATCCTGAATTGGTAAATCAGAAAGCCGAAACAGAAGGCTGGTTATGGAAAATGACATTGCAGGATGAGACACAACTGGAAGGGTTGTTGGATAAAGATGCTTATAAGGCTTTGATTGGATGAGTATCATGATCGAGCATTCTTTCTCTTCTCGACATATTGGGCTGCGACCTGATGAAACACAAAAAATGCTTGATGTTTTAGAGCTTGATTGTGTTGATACACTCATTTCTCAAGCTGTTCCACACTCTATCCATTTGGGACGTTCACTTAATTTGCCAAAGGCTGCTAGTGAAGGACAAGCCTTGGAAGAACTCTCCAAGATGATGGAGCGTAATTGTGTGCACAAAAGTTTTATTGGGCAAGGATATCATGGAACTTATGTGCCTCCAGTTATTTTACGAAATCTGTTTGAAAATCCTGCTTGGTATACTGCTTATACGCCTTATCAAGCAGAAATTAGCCAGGGTCGTTTAGAACTTTTGTTTTATTTTCAGACATTGGTGAGTGAACTCACAGGTTTACCGGTTGCGGCTGCTTCCCTTCTTGATGAAGCAACTGCTTTAGCTGAAGCCAATGCCCTCGCTTTTCGTTTTTCCCGTGAGAAAAAGACGAAGATTTCTGTTCAGAGTCTTTTACATCCTCAGACTTTAAGTGTTGCGCAAACGCGTGCTGAAACACAAGGGATTCAGATTAGCCAAAATGGCGAAATTGCTTCTGATACAGCGGCAATTGTTTTATCTTGGCCAGATACAAAAGGTTCTTTTCATGATTACAGTGAGATCATAAAAGAGGCAAAGGAAAAAGGAGCTTTAGTTATCGTTGTGGCTGATCCTTTAGCGCTTACCCTTCAGGAGCCACCTGCTCAATGGGGGGCAGATATCGTTGTTGGCTCTATGCAGCGTTACGGTGTTCCGATGGGATTTGGTGGTCCACATGCTGGTTACCTTGCAGTGAGTGATGCGTTAACGCGTCTTATTCCAGGGCGTATTGTTGGTCAATCCATGGATACGAGAGGGCGTGTTGGTTTTCGTTTAGCTTTGCAAACACGTGAACAACATATTCGGCGCGATAAAGCGACGTCAAATATTTGTACAGCTCAGGCTTTGTTGGCTAATATGGCAACTGCTTATGCTGTTTGGCATGGGCCAAAAGGTTTACAAGAAATTGCGCAGCGAATTCATCATTTAACATGTCGTTTTGTTGCTGGTTTAAAGGCTGCAGGTGTTTTTTGTGAAGGAGAATCTTTTTTTGATTGTGTAAGCATTGTTGTGAAGGGAAAAGCGGAAGAGATTGCGCATCAAGCCAAAATAGGTGGGCGCCTTATTCGTGTTCTCGATGATGACACCATCGCCATTAATTTTGATGAATTATCGACAGAAGAAGATGCTTGTGCTTTAGCGCAGCTTTTTGGGGCACAATTAGGCGATCAGGTTTCTCCACAGCTCTTTGGCAAAAAGCGGGATGCTGCTTTTCTTTCCCAGCCCTTTTTTCATGCGGTTCATTCAGAGACAGATATGATGCGCTTTTTGCGTCGCTTGGCAGATAAGGATTTGGCGCTGGATCGTGCAATGATTCCTCTTGGTTCTTGTACAATGAAGCTTAATGCGGCGGCTGAATTGATGCCTGTGAGTTGGGCTAGCATGGCCAATATACACCCTTTTGTTTCACAAGAGGATGCAGCGGGTTATGTGGAGATGATCGATCAGTTAAATGCGTGGTTGTGCGAAATTACAGGATTTGCGCAAGTTTCTTTTCAGCCAAATTCTGGTGCTCAAGGTGAATATGCGGGGCTTTTGGCTATCCGACGATATTACCAATCACGGGGAGAACATCAACGTACAGTTTGTCTTATTCCTGCATCTGCGCATGGTACCAATCCAGCTTCGGCTCATATGGCAGGTATGGAAGTCGTTGTGATAAAATGTTTAAGCGATGGCGATGTTGATGTAGACGATCTCAAAATGAAAGCGCAATTGCATAAGGATAAATTGGCTGCTCTCATGATTACTTATCCTTCAACACATGGTGTTTATGAGGAAAGCATTAAGGAAATTTGTTCTATTATTCATGAAAATGGCGGACAAGTTTATTTTGATGGCGCTAATCTCAATGCACTTGTGGGGCTTGCTCGTCCTGCAGATATTGGCGCTGATGTTTGTCATATGAACCTTCATAAAACATTTGCCATTCCCCATGGTGGTGGTGGTCCTGGTATGGGACCAATTGGTGTTGCAGCGCATCTCAGACCATTCTTACCAGGACATGAACAGGATGGGACAACCCATGCTGTTTCGGCAGCTCCTTATGGAAGTGCGTCTATTCTTGCGATTACATGGATGTATATTCGAATGATGGGAGCTGATGGTTTAAAATATGCAACACAAATAGCCATTTTAAATGCTAATTATATTGCTGCACGTCTTTCACCCGCCTATTCCATTCTTTATCGGGGCAAGCATGGACGTGTTGCTCATGAATGTATTGTGGATACACGTGTGTTGAAAGAGCAGTATGGGGTGAGTGTTGATGATATTGCAAAACGTCTCATTGATTATGGATTCCATGCGCCTACGATGTCTTTCCCTGTTCCGGGAACTTTGATGATTGAGCCAACGGAATCAGAACCAAAAGCAGAAATTGATCGTTTCTGTGATGCTTTACTCTCTATTGCTGAAGAAGCAAAGAAAGTTGGTCGTGGGGTTTGGCCAAAAGACAATAATCCATTGGTGAATGCTCCTCATACAGTGGCAGATACTTTAGATGATGCTTGGGCACGACCCTATTCGCGACAAGAAGCTGCTTTTCCCAACAATTCTCTTGATCCAGCCAATAAATATTGGCCTCCTGTATCACGTATTGATAATGTTGCGGGAGACAGAATGCTCATTTGTTCGTGTCCGCCATTGGGAAATACCTATTAAATAACAAATATGTATTTACTTTGTTTATTTACATAAACAAAAAAGCCCACACATTTTGTGTGGGTTTTTTACCTATTGATCATGTTATTATGGCGTTATTTGTCTATTTTCTAAAATTTTGCATCTTTTTTTATAACATGAGAACAATCGGAAAAGTCGACAAAAAGCTGTGTTCTGTAGGCAATAGGCATGTTCTCCTTTGCCTTCTACCGTATGACATGGTTTTAGTGACTAGGCGCGCCGGTCTGCCAGCTAATTCACGTAAACGAGAGTGAAACCTACGGGGATAGGGTCCAGTCTGTTGCATGTATTGTGACATACTACTCTCACTAAGGTGACTACGATTGGTTGCAGAAAGGATAAAATCATTTTTGGAGAGATAACGGGCTTGTTCAATTACTTTTAATGCTTCAGATGATAAGGGCACGCGAAACTCTGTTGTAGCATCACGCATTCCTTTCATATTTTCGGCAGGAATAGTCCATATATCACCCTCAACTTGATCTTTATGAATATAACATAAGGGACGTGTGCAAACCCTTGTAAGGATAAGCAAACGCAAAGCCAAATGTGTCATTGTTGTTTTTTGACAAAGTGTTTTATAAAAATCCGGCACATCTTTTCAATCCATAGCTGGTCTATTAGTGGTTTTATGGCGTTATGTTCCTAAGAGCGTGCGTGCTTTTTCTGTTGCTTGTAAATCAACATCCAATCCTATGCAGCCGCATGTTTTGAGTTAGAGATTGAGAAAAAAAAGAGCTTTATGAGTAGTTCCAGCTTTTGTATGCCAGATGAGGGCGAGGGGATTGCATATACTTTTGTTGACGTAATCTCTGAAACGGGCAAACAACCTAATTTGGGGAGAATATGAAGTTTTAAGGGTAGAAACCATTTACCATTATTCTTAAGTTCAGCTTTACGACTTTCAAAAGCATCTAAAGTAATATCTTTCAAATAATGGAGATTACGTATTGCCTAACACTTTTGTTTGTTGCGTTCTTTAAATGGGGGCACGACCCTCATGCAAAACAGAACGCCATTGATTTGCTAATTCACGGGCTTTTTTTAAGAAACATTTCGCAATGCACCAAAGCCCATTTCACGATGGTGTCCGTGAATTGTATAATGGTAAATCCATTGAGCACCACTATCTTTACGCTTCATAAAGGAGTAAGATGGCAGCATCATTATATTTGCTAGCTCGTAGGTGTTATTACAGTCCTTGGCACTTGAGATGGTTCATTAGAAGCATTTTTAATCCTTTCTTAATAGTTTTTTATCCACAAGGGCTCTTTCCGCTTGTAACTTGCAAGAGACATGGTTTGGGGGATATGGTTTTGGTTGATTCAACCTAGAACAGGTCTGAAATGAAAGAATCTTATGATATTCTGGATTCTCATTTAACAAGTAAAACAATGAACACTCTTTATAAATCCAATGTGTTGTCTTATGATGGAGTTGGTGTAGCATTGAGGTTTTAGAGGAAAAACATGCCTTTAAGAATTTATAACAGACACCAAGTCTTTATAGCAGGTATATTAAATGCTCATCATTAAAATAAATGGAGCGTCAACAGTGGAGAAGGGGGGCCTTAAATCCGTGTGAATGCTCTTATTCTGTTGTGCTGTAAAAACATCATCGCTTGAGGCGTGGTGATATAAGGCACAAAAACTTTATGCATGGGGTGTTTTGATGAGAGAGTTTAGTGAATATTCAAGAGAGGACTTGCTCGTATAATTTTGTGAAAGGAGCCGTATGGAAGGGGAAGCCGAGAATGAGCTGTTCTTGAGAAGTGGGATTGTTTATCAACCAGTTTGAAGAGGGATTTATATCTTTTGATGTGTGGGAAGGAAGCCAAAAACAAAGCGTGTAGAACCTTATACCCCATGCTTTTAAAGCGTTTTAATTCTAATCACAAATTAAGTTTAAAATTGCTTTCTGTTTGACAGGTGTAAGAATTCTAAAACTTTTTAAAAGCAAATATTCCTCTTTGCTCGATGCGATTTCATCATGATGGTACGGGGTATGTTCTTTTTTGATGATATCAGCGTAAAAAAGGCAAGTGGGACCTCCAATATATCGGAAATTTCCTTTAAACGTCCTGCGCTCACACGGTTTAAGCCTTTTTCATATTTCTGGATTTGTTGGAAAGTGACACCTAAATGATGCCCTAATGTTTTTTGAGACATTTTTAGCATTTTTCGCCTAAAGCGAATTTTTTTGCCTACAAAAAGATCAATATTAAGATTTGGAGTTTGCATTTTTCCCCTCCGGTTGCGAGCGCCCTCGCATTGGTATTCCGGGAGCTTGAAAACACTGAACCCTAGTCAGCATTTTGCTTTTAGTGCTGAGAGCACCTGGACATAGCAAAATCTCCCGGAATTCCGGGATACCCACATAGTGGGTTTATTTTTACGCTAGGGTTTCGGGTTTTCAAGGCCCTATTGGTCGTTGCGTATACGACCAATACATTTTTTAATGTGTAAAGTAATTTTAGGAAATTGGCAATAAAAATAGTTTTTCTTGAGACGGATAGATTTTTTTAATGAGAGGTTGTTTGCCTTTCAACTTTTTAAGGCTTGCTGACTAAACTGATGACATCAGATATGCCTTTCACGAAGGTAAACCTTGGTTTTTAAGCTCAAGGCACCGTTTACGGTGCTGTTCTTAACCAATAATCAAAGTGATTTTTTAGATGCGTCTGAGATATCATGATGATAGGGGAAAGTTTTTATGAGTAAAGATCCCTCATGCAAAATAAAATCAAAACAGAATAGATTTGGTTGTTTTATATTCACATGTTTGTTTTAAGAAGATATTTCTCAATGTTAGCGCCTATTTCACGAATGGCGTTTCGTAAAGCGTATAACGTAAAAGCCTCTATGAAGGAGATAAAAGCTATATTTCTATCTTTACTGAAAAAAGATGCGTGGACGGCACATACTCTTTGTCAGTTCAAAATATTACGACAGTTTTTGCCTTTGAAAGGGAGCATAAGAGCTACTTTTTCTCTCTTTACGTATTTTTATCTATACGCTCAGGTTCGCTTGTTATGTGCAAGCGAATAGTTTTGATTGATTCAATATAAACAGATCTGAAATGAGAAAATATATTGGGCTTTCTCATTAGGTGTGAATAATAAATATTATTATAAATCAATAATTCTATACTTAAGGAAGCGTTTTTTAAGGAGTTTTTTGTTCGTTGTTAAGAATGTGCGTGTTTTAGATAAGAAACTGGATCAACGCAGTTATTGTTAGGATTAAAGTTTTTATGAGAAAAATGAGCATTGTGGAATGATAAGCTTTTGATATAAAGCGTTTTAGAATTTTGCACACTTAATGATAACTTATTTATTTTATCATTTTGTATGCTTGCTATAAGCGATGCAAAGTTGGGATATGGCTTGAGAAAGCAGATGACACAAGTATTATCTTTCGGTAAGTAATTTTGAAGTAAAAGACAGCTTTAAATGACAAAAGAGATAGGTGCACCATGAATGAAGTTACCCATATTGAGACTATTATAGCGCATTATGATGCTGTTTTTTGTGATGTGTGGGGGGTTGTGCATAACGGTGTACATGCATTTGAACCAGCGTTGAAAGCATTATATAAAATTCGACAAATGGGAAAAAGTGTTATTTTATTGACCAATTCTCCTCGGTTACGGGAAGATGTTGCTGCTCAATTACAAAGCATGAATGTTCACAGCGACTATTATGATGCTATTATCACTTCAGGGGATGTAACGCGCGATCTCATTCGGACTGCTCCGCGTAAAGTTTTTTTTATTGGTTCACAACGTGATTTGGTGCTGTTTGAAGGGTTAGAATGTGAATTTGTTGAAGAATGGGAGGCTTCTGTTGTCGTCTGTAGTGGTTTTCTTGAAGATTTTGACGAAGAACCCTCTGCTTATGAGGAAATGTTTCTTCGCATGCGGGCGCGGAATTTACCTTTTATTTGTGCTAATCCTGATGTGATTGTCCATTATGGCAATAAAGAATTTTGGTGCGCTGGTGCATTGGCGCGTCTTTATCAACAATTAGGGGGGGAGGTTCGCATTGCTGGAAAACCTCACGCGCCTATTTATGAGTGTGCCTTTGAAAAACTTCAAAAAATTCGTGGAATTGTGGAAAAAAGTCAAGTTTTAGCCATTGGTGATGGTCTTTTGACGGATATTAAGGGGGCAGCTCATTTTGGTCTTGATGCCCTTTATATTATGGGGGGGATTCATCATCATGATTATACGCAAAATGGTGTGGTGGATAAGCAAGCTTTGCATTCTTTTCTTGAACATCATGGTTATAAACCACAAGCAATCATGTGGGCACTTCAGTAATGACTAATTTTTTGCGTCTTCAGGGAACTCATATGTTTCCATCGGCTTGGCGGGGAGCAGTGTTGGCACTTGGAAATTTTGATGGTGTTCATTGCGGACATCAGGCGGTGTTGCAAAAAGCGCTTGATTTCGCGCGGATAAAAAAGAAATCAGCAGTTGTTTTAACTTTTGAACCACATCCAAGAAGTTTTTTTCAACGTTCAGCTCCTGTCTATCGTTTGACAGAGGCAGCTGAAAAAGCTGAAATTTTTAAAATCCTTGGCTTTAATGGCGTGATTGAACAGCCCTTTGATGCACAGTTTGCCACTCTTTCAGCGGATGAATTTATCAAATCGATTTTAAAGGAAGTTTTTGATGTTTCAGTTGTGGTGACAGGGGAAAATTTTCAATTTGGTCATCAGAAAAGCGGAAATGTACATCTTCTTTGCCAAAGGGGAAAGAAATATGGATTTGAGGTTGTGCAAGTTCCTTGCGTTTCTCGTCTTCAAGATTCACAACCTTTGATCATTTCCTCGAGTTTTATTCGGCAACTTCTCTCACAAGGGGAAGTGGACAAAGCAGCCCATTTGTTAGGGTATCACTATCGGATACGCGCCAATATTATCCAAGGGGAAAAACTTGGACGTCTTTTGGGGTTTCCTACCGCTAATCAAATGTTGCCTCCCCAAGTTCGTTTGGCTCATGGTGTTTATGCGGTACGTTTGCGTCGTGCGAACGGTGTTTTGTATGATGGTGTTGCAAGCTTTGGTTGTCGTCCAACGGTTGTTAAAGATGGTGCGCCACTTTTGGAAACCTATTTGTTTGACTTTAACGACGACCTTTATGGGGAAAGCTGTACCGTTTCTTTTTTCCAGTTTTTGCGAGGACAAGAAAAATTTGATGGGCTTGAACCTTTGATTACGCAAATGCACCGTGATGAAAAAAAGGCAAAAGAAATTTTAAAGACAGTACAACCATTATCAAAGTTGGATAGGCTGCTTACTTTTAAAAATATGCCCTAAACTTATCTGAAAAAGAGAGAAGAGCCATAAAAATAGCACTTAAAGTGATTATAATCACAAAGATATATTCAAAAATATCATGGAGTATATGTTTTTTCCGTTGTTGAGAGGGAGAATCGAATATCTGAAGATCTGATTTTGGCATTATCTTTTTCAAAATTCATTTTATGGCTTTTATTGTCATTCAAAAGTTTACTGCTTGTTTCTTTCTGATCCGTTAAAACTCATCATAAAAGATGCAGTAAAGAATAATCCCCAGCCTATTTGGTAATAATAGACGTGAAGAGGGAGAAAGACTGTTTTTAAAATTTCTTGCGATTTTAAGCTTATAGCTTGATAAAATTTAATAGATGACTCTTTTATTTTAAAAATTTATGGTTTCTTTTTTCTAATTTGTTTTATTATGCCGTATCGTCTTTTATGATGGTATAGAGTTTATGTAAAACCTTACTCATGTGATATTTTGTATCATATGATGAATATTTTAAAAAGGTTTGTTTGTTGTGTCTTGTGAAGTAGAGCGGTGGTCAACAGCTGTTTTGTGCTAACCAATAACGTAAACGAGAATAAAGCTGCTTGAAAATGCTTTAAGTCTCGTTTTTCTCGTATATTGCGAGAGGGGCTTCACATTAAGGAGACTGCGATCGATTGCAGATAAAAAGAAATCATTGCGAGAAAGCAGGTGTACTTGTTTCAAAATTTCTCATGCTTTTGATGATAAAGGTACAATTTTGTTATTGTATCACGTAAATCTTTCAGATTCTCAAGTTAAGAACTGTCCATATATCTCCTTTTTTCTTCACAAATATAACACCTATAACACAGCGGGCAGGCAGTTTTGTAAGGATATGAAAACGCAAAGCTAATAATGTTTTGTTGTTTTTTGATAGAAGTATTGGATAAAAGTTGGAACATCTTTCCAATCTACGTTTGGTCTATTTGTAACTTTATGGCATTGTTTTTCTCATAAAGCTTTTGCTTTAGCGATCCTCAACGCGAGCAATATGTTTGAGACAAAGATTAAGGCACTTTAGTGCTCTCTCTGCTGTTACAGCTTTTGTGTGCCAGATGAGGAGAGCCCCCTATATTGCCTATATTCATTTGGATAATCTCTGAAATCAATTTACAGCCTTATTGGGAAAAAAGATGAAGTTATAAAGGGGAAAATCAGTCCAGATGATTATCTTTTTAAAATTCGGTTTTTTCACATTCAAAAGGTTCCAGAGCAATATCTCTTAAATCATGAAAATAACAGTTTCAGGCTTTTGTTGTTCTTTGAATAGGATAATCACACCCTACAGGTAAAATAAAATGCTGGAATATATTTGTTTTGCTAATTTACGCGTTTGTTTTAAAGAAATATCTCTCAACGCTTCCTATATCCATTTTCATGATGGCACTCATGAATGGTATCATGCAAGCTCCGTTGAGCGCTATCATCTTTATGCCTAATAAAAGAGCAATCCGGTATCATCAGTTATATTGACAAGTCTTCAGTGTTGTACAGCCTTGGCTATTTGAGAGCGTTTATGAGAGGGATTTTTCTTAACTCGTTTTACTTCACACGAACTCTTCCTGCTTGTGACATATAAGAAAAACGCTTTTGATTGATTCATTATCAATAGACTTAAAATGGGAGAATCTTACGGTATTAGGCGTTCTTATTCAACGTGCAAAATAATTAATTATTATAAATCAATATCTTATAATAACCATAGATTATGGCTTACGGCTTTTTTATAAAATACTCTGCATGCCTTTTTATGGAATATGGGGTTTTCTTAGTGGTTTTACTGTCGTTTTAGGTGTTTGTGGCGTACGAATGAGCTCGTATTGGTAAAGGATTAAGAAAAAGGAGGTGGAGCAGTGATAAAAGGTGAGGTGAAAATAATTTTCCTTGATCATCATATGAGTTTTCATGTATTTTTATGGCTTCCGGTGTGCATGTTTGTTGTATATTGAGGAGCAAAGCTTGCTTGTAGAGTTTTATGAAGTGGCAAGCCAAGGAAAAGGCGCAAGACAAAGATTATTGACAGATTGTTTTTTACAGATTGATGTGTGTTTAAGAGTTTTTATCTTTTAAGGCGAGGAGGAAGCATATGAAACATGTGTTTAAAGACGTGCTAAACGATAAAGATGCAGCGAGCGTGCTCCGTGATGGCAATAGGCGAGAAGAGGCAGAGAGGCGGTTTTTAAAATTGTTTGCATAGCTTCAACAGCTGACTGTTCTATAGTTGGAGGAGAAATGGGAATGTGATAGGCTTTTATGCCATATTCATTTGCGACCGTTTTAATGCTAGAAAAGTCAGGTTGATGAAGCTCCTCGTGATCGGGGCGGTTACAGATAATTGTTTTAAAACCAGCTTGTGCCAATGTTTTGATATTTTCTATGCTAATTTGGGTGCTGATAAAAATATCAGGTTCAATTTGTTGTAAATTCATTTTTATTTATTCTCAATTGCACGACCTTTATGATACCCTCTGGTCTGGTATATAAAAGAACATAATGAAGGTAAGTTTTTCAATGGCATCTTAACAAAAATATTCTTTTTGTCGAGAAGATCTATTTGGAGAAAATGAGCTGTAAGATGCAAAATATCTCACTTTGCCATATGTTCGTTATTCGATCTTATGCAAGACGGCTGTTTGGTCTTTATGGATAATCTATTGTGTTTATCAAGCATAGACATTCCATTGTGTTACTTGTTCACATGCTTGCTGGAGGTATTCTTATTTCTCTTAAGCCCATTTTACCCTGTTGAGCGTATAAGAGTATAAAATTCATTGATCACTAGCCTCTTTACGCTTATGAAGAAGTAGGTTGGCACCATTGTTATATTTTCCAGCCCCAATGTTACTACATTCTTTGGCTCTTGAGACAATTCATAAGAAGCATGTTAATCTTTTCTTGTACAGTTTTTACCCACACGCCAGCCCCGCTTGTAGCGTACAAGAGACATGATTGTGATTGATTTAATATCAGAGGGCATAAAATGAGAGAATCTTCCTGATTTAGGCTCTTTCATTCAACATGCAAAACAATGAATGCTTCTTATAGTTTGTTGTATATTCAGAGTGGAGCTTATTTGTAGAGTTGCATTAAGTGGAGTGCATAAAGGGAGAAGCTGCAAAAGGTAGGCGTGAGATAAGAAGCTGGATCATTTACAGAGCATTGTTTACAGATCGACATGGATTTAGGAATCTTCGTTTTAAGGTGGGAGAAGAAGAGGGTGTCTCTTGTTTAAATTTATTTTTATTATTCTCAAGAATATCATCTCCATAATGTTTTTGCTCATGCTAAAAGAATATTATAAAGACAAAATTGTGGGCTGTCGTTTTTATCCTAAAAATAGGAGAAATGGTTATTTTGCACGTATTGGATGCTTGCTTATTTTGTTGATTTCTGTATAATCGTAAAAACGATAATGCTGAAAGGCGTAATAAATGATCATTGGACTTTTGAATCAAAAGGGAGGTGTCGGAAAAACGACGTTGAGTGTTAATCTTGCGGCCAGTTTTGCGCGTACTGGTGCACGGGTATTGCTTATTGATGTTGATCCACAGGGGAGCGCATTGGATTGGGCTGCTGCGCGTGAAGATGAACCTTTGTTTTCGGTTATTGGTTTACCGCGACCAACGGTTCACAAAGAGATTACACAGATTGGTCATGGTTATGATCATATTATTATCGATGGTCCTCCGCGTGTGACTGATCTTGCTCGTAGTGCTCTTATGGCTTCGGATTTGGTGCTTATACCTGTTTTGCCTAGTCCCTATGATATTTGGGCTGCCGATGGAATTGTAAAGCTGATTGATGAAGCGCGTGTTTATAAAGAAAATCTTAAATCTGCTTTTGTTATTAATCGTAAAATAGTCAATACAGCGATAGGGCGTGATGTGAACGAAGCTCTTGGTATATACCCCGTGCATATTCTTTCTTCTAGCGTTGCGCAGCGCGTGATTTTTGCAGAAGCAGCAGCACAGGGGAAGGCGGTTTATGAAGTTGATAAGCAAGGACCAGCAACAGCAGAAATTGAAGCTGTTGCAGCGGAAATCAAGGAGTTAGCGCGATGAATAAAAAAATTAAAATCGGCACAAAACCAACGAATAAATCAATTCCTTTAACGGCGGATGCATGGGTAGGAAGCTCCAAAGGGAGCATGAGTGGAGGTATGAAGCGCCTCACGATTGATATACCAGAAAGTTTGCATCGATTGATTAAGGTAAGTTGTGCAAGTCGTGGAACTAAAATAGCCGATGAGGTACGTGAACTGCTTTCACAAAAATACGGAAAAGTGTAAAAAATGATATACGATAATAAGGTTTCGTTGGTAAGAATGCTTTTTCTAGAGATGATATCGGTTGTTTTTATACGAAGTTAATAATACAAGCGCCCTTCCTTTTTCATGAGGGCTGTTTCATTTAAGTTGTTTTTCATAAGGTTCTGTATCATCTCATGAAAGAGCTGTGAGCTTGCGAAAAATTCTCCGTTTCAAATTTTTCCTTATAAATGTGATAATTATCGTACTACTTGTGATCTTATCCGCTAGATGAATAGATAAGTTTATTCTTCCATAAAAATTGTCTTGATAATGATTTTAAACGTCAGGTTATTTTTTGTTTATTTTAATTAATACATGCGTAAATAATGGAATTAAGAGTAGCATTGACTATTTTTTTCTGTTATGCAGCGATTTAATTAATTAAATTATATTCATATTTATAAAGGGGGGATAAAAATAAGTAAAATTTACTGATATTGGTGCACTATAAGTTTTCCTAATAATTCTTAATAAACAAAAGAAGTCATTGAGCAGATTATAGACAGTATTTCTTACATTTATATGATTTTATAGTCTTAAATAGTTAATACCAGTCGTAATGGTACGCAAGTAAATAGGTTTTTGCTTCAATTGCAATGTATAAGATCGCTTTTTTAGCATTTCTATTGGCTTTTAAAAAGTGCAGGGGGAACTTAAAGGTTTCTTTCTTTTCCGGTGGTTTAAGAAATGATAAGAGCGCAATCAGTTGATTAAAAGGTGTATTCTTTCATTTGCAGGGAATTTGCAATGGATATAGGCATTACGAATTTTTGATAAAACTTTGTGCGACTTCGCATGATGAAGTGATTTTTGAAAAAATAATTAAAAGCTTTTTGAAAAATGCCAAGATATCAAAATTACTGCTGAAGTTTAAATACTTCAAATACAAAGAACAGCCGTGCAGATAATGTTACAAATGCAAGTCTGATAAATGAAATCAGTTCTCATGATTTAACATGTTTACGTTGGAAGTGTGCGTATTTGCAAAGGAAAGTTAGATGCAAGGTCACAATATGGGAGGGGATGTGAACTCAAAGATATTGTTAATAAAAATAAAACAAAGAGAGGGGTTAAATCATGAACAAGGTCATTATAACAGCGCTATTGCTTTGCATGGGGCTTGTTACTGTTGGTTCACGAAAAAAACTACAGTGTTGAGGAATTTAAGAAAGATAAAAAATTGATGCAAGAATGGGGAAAGAAATGCGATAAAATGGGGATCTCTGCTTTTGCAACCAAGAATTGTCAAAATGTCATGCAAGCCGATATGGAACTTTTTCAAGAGCATTATAGAAATCTTGCAAAGGAACTTCGTGAAAGTGGCAAAAAGGGCAATGAAACTGAAAAAAGCAGGATAACAATTAAATCATAAAAATATATTGATAGCGGTGTTTTTCTTTGTACGCGATTTATCATCATAGGTTGGAAAAAATGCGTACAGAAGTCGATGTTAAAATTTTTGAAAATACACAATGAACTGAATGTACAAATTTAATGGGACCCTAAATTGTGTCCTAAACTTTGTAAATTTGAAAAAAGGGGAATTTATTGATGAATAAAGTCATTATCACAGCATTGCTGGTTTGTACTGGACTTATCCTTGCTGGTTGCGAAAAAACCTATAGCGTAGCAGAGTTTAAAAAAGATCCTAAATTGCTCGAGCAATGGGCAATGAAATGTATGATATCAGGGAATTTAGATTCTCAAAATTGTAAAAACGCAGATAAAGCGTATCGTGAAGTTCATGCCCGAGATTGGCCTGGTGCGAGCTTTGTACATGATGACGAGAAAAAAACTGAAGATAAAAAGGAAGGGAATTAAATCATGAATAAAGTTATTATCGCAGTATTGCTGGTTTGTACTGGACTTGGCGTTTCTGGTTGCGAAAAAACTTACAGCGCAGCGGAATTCAAGAAAGATAAAAAATTACTCGAAGAGTGGGTAAAAAAATGTGAAAAAATGGATCCATCCTCTATAGAGAAATCTAAAAATTGTCAACATGCCAGACAAGCCTATATGGAACTTATGTTTGGCATTAATTAAAAACATACAATTCAATAAATTGATTCTATTACGCTTTTTAGGATCTCTCTAACTTTTAGAGAGTCGTTTGATGGCTTCAAGAATTAGCTGTTTACGATCTCTACTCTTTGTGTAAACGGATGCTATACTGTCATTTGTTCAGCCCAAAAGTGCTTTCAATTGTGATAGTATTGCATCCCCCAATGAGTTGCTACGTGTTAGTGCTAATTTTGCAAACTATGAGCTGATTTTTTAATGTTTTGGTTACATGTATTTAAAATATGAGATTAAATCTATCTTTGGGGTGTTTTTCTGCCTTTATCATAAATAAATGTTTCATCACACTAAGACCGGCTTTAAGCATTGTGGCTAATTTGGGAAAAATTGAAAGGAAACATTTGTTTGGAAATTACTTTTCTCTGTTTTAATAAAGAAAAAAACATTCTAAATGGAATTATTATCGTTTTATACTCAAATTTTTTTCTCAAACTATTTTTAAAAAATTGATTTTGATTTGAGAATATTATAACATTAGTTAGGACGTGAGGCAGTTTTGCTAGGACGGTTTTGCTGGATGTGTGAGGAATTGAGCGCTCTCCACACCTTTTCATTTTTCCCCCTCTTTTCTGAGTTTGCAAGGTTTTTCCTTGTTATGTTTTATCTTAATTGTGCCGTAATATTATCATGTTGAGCGGTGGAGCTTATGTAAAACTTTGCATATGAGATGCTTTTTGTTTTCGAGTGTGTAATGAATGTTATTTTGAATAACACTTTGATTTATAAAAATAGTTTAATTATTTTATGTTGAACGATGATCTCGTCAAAATCTGTTCTAGATTGAATCAATTAAAACCATCTGCTTGCACGTTACAAGCACGGAGAGCCGTGTGGTAAAAACTGTTGAAGAAAGAAGTAAAAATGCCTCTTATGAACGATCTCAAGTGCTAAAGGTTGTTATAACATTTGGGGCTGGAAAAATGTGTGATGATGCTGGTTTATTTTCTCATAAGGGTAAAGATGGTGTTCAATAGATTTATCATAAGCTTCATGAAATATTATCCTTTAAAATTGTGATATACACTGAAGGGGGGAAGCAAGAGGCTTACTCAATAAGGAGACAAATTATTTACAGATCGGATCTGGTAGAAAATTTAGTTTTTTAAGGCGGAAATGAAGTTGAGATTCAAGGTAGCGTGAAAAGGCGGACACTGATGGTTAAAAATGCATACAAAAGCAGAGTTAACACTCAAATAGTCGCAAGCGATGTTTGAAATTGGGTGTGTGATTTATCTGTAGAATTAAAATTTTTCTTTGATCTTATGTGAAATTAAGATGCTCATTTGCGCAGATTACAAAAAGCCAAGAGAGTATGCTTAGTATATTTCTATTACGAGAACTAAAATAACAACAAAAGCATTGATGGTGATAATCAAGGTTGAATAAAGCATAGCGGCTTTTACGAGATCAGCCATAAAAACCTCTTTCTGTTCTTTTTGAGGTGATTTTATGAATAACAATATGTTACAATCTGTAATATATGCTGATACAATATATTCAGCAAGCTTAAAATCGTTCCTTTTTTATAAAGGCTTGAGGAATTGGAGCACTGTGAATCCTAAAAAAGAAAGTTTTAAAGGGGATATTCATTGGTTTTGTAGGTTTTGTGTTGCAGAAAACTTTTTTATCCTGTTATGCTATAAAACACTGTCATTTATAGCGGTAATATAAGGCATAAGTTTTCTTGGAACGTTTAAGTACTTTTTAGTGTGTGATGAATATTCATAGGTTTATTTGTTGCGTTTTCGTTTAAGTGAATCACATGAGTGGAAAGTCAAGAGAAGATCATTTGACAAAAATTCGGACTGCGTACAGAGCAGATTGAGTTAAGATCTTGGTTTTTTAAGGTGAGCGGAGGAAGATAAAAATGTTTTCTGATCGTTCATCTCATAGCAAGATTGGTTAATGCTGCTCTAATGGGGCATGTTTTTGCACAAAAGAATAGCACGTTCCAAACGAAATATATTTATGTTGTATATTAATATATTTTTATTGCATATTTATGTACTTTTTTAAAGAAATATCTCTCAACGCACACGACAGACAGTTTATGATGACACTCGTAAATGGTATAACGGTAAATTTGAATAGTATAACGGTAAAGCTTTCGTGAAATAATATAAAATTTGAATAATATAAAAATCTATAGAATGCTGCCATCTTTACACTTATGAAAGAGCAAGTCACGGTCATCGTACGATTTCTTCTAATGTTTACTATAGCCCTTAGCATTTAAGAGGGTTCATAAGAGGCATTTTTCTTTCAGTGTATTTTATCAACACATCAGGGCGTTGTTTGTGATGTGCGAGAAAGTGATTTTAATTTATTCCACATGGAATAGATTTGAAATGTGATGATTATGAAAGAGAAGAGCTGCATTTAGAAGGTTGAAAATGAGAGAAAGTTCGTAACAAAAATTGTACCTTGATTATAAAATGATTGTTTTTCTCTGTTTCTATACTAGTAGCGCATGTAAAGCCGCGATGTTAAGAGCAAACTGTGTTATGGAGTGAAATAATCTATAGGAAGATGCAGTGAAAATTCTGAAAATATCAATGTGGGGAGTGTTAAGCGTTATGCATTGGATAATATTTTGATTTATAATGATAATCTATCGTTATTCAATTTGAATTAGAGCCCTAAATACCGATGCATTTTTTCATTCCAAATCTATTCTAGATTGAAGCAATCAAAATCATGTCTTTTGCACTTACAAGTGGGGAGGGGCCATGCGGAGCGAAATTGTACAAGAAAGGCATGCTTTTTGAACCGCACTCAAATTGCCAAGGATATCGCAACATGAGGGGCTAGCAAAATATGTGATGGTGCTGGCTTGCTTCTTTTATTAAGCGTAAAGATGGAAAGTGCTCAATGGATTTTATACACGTCATGGAGATTTATCATTATACCATTCATGGCTGGAAGCGCGAAATAGGCTTGGGTGCACTTAAGAGATGTTTCTTTAAAACAAGCGCGTGAATATGCGATTGAAGACATATCGAACTGATCGGCTAAGAAACTCTTGAAAAGGTTCAAAAAATCTTATATAGTCGTTCATTGCAAAGAAAAGCGAATGATAATTTAAAAAAGAAAGATTGATGGCTGTTTAGCTATTTAAGATGTCTTTTTTAATATTGCCGTATGGCTGATCTGTTCAAAAGAGCATTCTTTTCGTATTTTATGCGAAATACTGCATGTGTGCAGAAAGAGCAGGGGGAGGTGTGTCTTTTTGGATGGGTGTGCACTAATTTTGTAGGGTGCTGTCTTATGGGGTGCCAGAAGGTATGCAAGTTTAGGTGCAGAGAAAGCCATAAAGTTATGGAGGGTAAAATGCTGCTATCGGTAAAATGCTGAAATTTTTAATGGGCTTATGCTGCAAGATATGCTGCGGGTTTTTTGTCGGCAGATAGCTTTTATGGCCAAGGTTCTCGCGAGAGTGTGGTTGTTTTCTGTTGAAGACGTGCTGATGATAAAATAGGCAAAGATAAAATAGGCAAGGCGAAATAGACCAAAATCGACAGAGCCAATATAGAAGTTTCATATTGCTATAAAAGTTTCAGTATTGCTACGTAAGGTTTAAGTCTATAGCGTTTCGATGAATTAGTATAGCCGCAATGATGGTTTTGGAGCAAAGCAGAAAAATATTTGAAAGAATGCGTTGAAAGTTGAAGTGGTATACGCTTTGAAGGATTGTCGTGCTGTTGTTTGAGCAATGTTTGCACCACGAGCTTGGTTGAGTGTATCAGCATTGTAGAGAACCTGTTTAATCTCCCTCATTTGAAAGTAAGATTGAACAATAGTGTTGAAGGGGAAGTAAAAATGTCTGTAGTGCAATATGGTGATGATAGTTTTGCAGCAAAAGCAAAAGTTCTTGATAACAACCTTATTGATCGTGATTGGGCGATGACAAAATTTGTTGCTGCTGTTAAAGGATTAGCTCAAGTTGTTGATTATGAAAGCAATATGCTAGAGAGCAGTGGTATTCCAGATTACGAAGAAATAAATTTGCGTAAAATACGTGGTTTGCGTGATCTTAATAAATCCATGAGTGATGTGAAGCGCTACATGAATCAAGATATTGAACATGAGGTTGAAAGTTTGCTATCTGATTTACAAGGAAAATTACAGCGTAATAGTGAATTACTTCAAACACATTTAAATGCAGTTAATGATCTTTCTAGAGCTATGCAATTATCTGGACGCGCGAAAGAAATAGAGGAATGATTCAAATCTGATTAATATTGGCTGTTCTAAGTGATGACAATGATTAGGTAGAGCAGTTGATTTGGATAAATAGTGCGTTTAGTGAGTAGACATGTTTTAAGCGCATTTGGGTATTTAAATTATTATCCTGTTGTACTGTAAAACGCTGTTCTTAAAACAATGTCGTTTAAGGTGTGGTGATGTGAACCGCATGCTGTGGGGGAAACTAGCTGGAAGAGGACTAAGAGAAGGCGGATTATTTACAGAGCATTGTTTGCAGACTGAGTTAATAGGGCGCTTCATTTTTTAGTCTAGAGAGGCGGATCAAGAGAATATTTAAGCCAGCCTGTGATGCCTTAAAAACAGCTTCCTTGGGGCTGTGGTAATATAAGGTTTTATATATTGAGTCTTTTGAGGGTTGAATATTGCCTATAAGCCTCATGGAGTACTGTCCTTTGAAGTGTGGTGATATGAAGCGGTTAGCTGTTTAAATCTATATGTTTGAGACAAAAATTAAAGCGGTTTAATATTGTTTTCTGCTATTTTAGTTTTTGTATGCTAGATTGGAGAGAGCATCCAGATTGGAGTGAATATATTGCGTATACCTTTGTTGGCGTAATATTTGAAATGGGGAGGCGATCTTATTGGGAAAGAATAAAGGGGCTAGAAATCAGCTTCCTTCTATACCACCATTCTTTAATTTAGCTTTATGTTTTTCAAAAGCATCTAAAAAACTATCTGTTAGATAATGAAGATTACGCATTATTTCAAGATTTTTATTGTGTTTTTTACTGGGGGCACGCCCTTCATGCATGACAAAACACTCAAAATAGAATGGATTTGTTATTCCTAATTCACGACCTTGTTTTTAAGAAACATCTAGGCTCTCAAGCCTATTTTGTGATGGTGTTTATGGGGAGAAACGACATCTCTGATGCAACGGAATTTGTGAATGGTATAATAATAAAGTCCCCATGGAAATCATATAAAATCTATGGGGTACGAGCATCTTTATGCTTAATAAAAGAGTAAGTTGATATTGTTATATTTTTCAACACTGTCATATTCTTTGTTTGCTCCCAATGTTGCTATAGCCTTTGGCACTTGAGAGGGGTCATTAGAGGCATTTTTAATCCTTTCTTAATAGTTTTTTATCCGCAAGGGCTCTTTCCGCTTGTAACTTGCAAGAGACATGATTTTGGTTGATTCAACATGGAACAGGTCTGAAATGAAAGAATCTTACGCTATTTTGGATTCTCATTTTACAAGCAAAACAATGAACACTCTTTATAGATTAATGTGTTATCTTATGAGGGAGTTGGTGTAGCATTGAGATTTTAGAGGGAAAACATGCCTTTAATAATTTATAACAGATATCAAGTTTTTATAGCAGGTATATTAAATGCACATCATCTAAAATAAATGGAGCGTCTACAGCGAAGAAGGGGCTGACTTTTTTTAAAATCCGCATGAATGTTTATTCTGTTGTGCTGTAAAAACATCATCGCTTGAAGTGTGGTGTAAGACATAAAACTTTATGCATGGAGGGGGAATGAGAGAATGCTATGGTATTCAGTTTTTTATTCAATATGCAAAAGAAATATTATAAGTCAAAACCTTCTTTGATGTGATAATGAGTTTTGAGAATTTTAAAAAATATAAGTTTAATAAAAAAGCAGCACTTTGTGCTGCCCTTTTATTTAAGTTAAGATTAGCTTCTGCTTTAGAAACGATAACGTATCCCGCCAGAAAAACTGGTGCCAGATACACCGGCTTTTTGCAGTTTTTGCCGATAGCTGATATCGGCGTTTAACACGATATTTTGCGAAAGATATGCATTCACCCCCATGCCTCCCTCAACTGAAGAGCCGGTAGGATCAACATGAAAGGTATCAGCAATTTTTATGGTTTTACCATCACCAAAAGCTCTGATAACATTCATTTTACCATAGAAGGAGACAGCCTTATTTTCTTCAACAGCCATGATAGTTTTTGTTAAACGTCCACCAATACGCACCAACCATTGACGCGGATTGCCCATCTCTACTTTTAAGCCATCGGCATCTGAGAAGATATCAAACATAAGATTTTGATAAATAAATTGTGCTTGTGGTTCAAATACCAATCCTTTTGCGTTGGTTGCTAATTTCTGACCAATGGTTGCAGATATATTAAGCATCTCAGTACCATCCAATTTTGCGGCATTCCCAACAAGAGCTGTGGTAATATTTCCTTTTAATTTTCCGTAAGAAAGAAGTGTGTTTACATATATACCATTGCTATGTTGGATGCTGCTGTAAGCGCTAAGTGACCATTTATCAAGTGTTGTCTTTTCAGAATCTTGCATCTCTTTTGGCGTAAAGGCAAGTTTTCCGTATGTTCCTAAAAGACCAAAATGTGTGCTTATGTCTTTGCCTTCCAAGGCAGCTAATATGACACCTAGTTGTAAAGCAGTATAGTTTACATCAGCGCCATAACCATAATGCAGTGGATCGCGGTTGGAAGATAAGGTGACTTTCTCACCGTAGGAAGAGAAAAAGATACCATTCTTTTTATTGTCTTCTGCTCCAAAAACTGTTGTTCGCATATTGTCTAACAACGTGTTTTGATTGTTTACATCAGTAAATCCAGCAGAAAATAAAGTATTAGATATGGTTAAATAGTTTGCTACCTGTGGCAAAAGGGCTCGAACTTTTTTATCCTTATCAAGGTAGGCATTCTGTAAACGGAAATCCCAGAAACTACTGTTTTTACCAAAAAGATTTTGACTCTCATGAGATGTTCCAGGTTTATAGCCTGTGAGGACATACTTATAAGGTTGTTGCCCTATTGTCATATAGTTTCCTTCTAACGTGAAGGAATTTTCATTTGCTTGTCCGGAAACTTGAATGATTGAAATCCCATGTGTCCCTAAAGGAAGTGACGCCATATGTTCTTCCCAAACAGCAGAGCTATCGGTTATTTTTTTATCTGTTTCTTGCAGATTGATGTGAACAACAGTACTCCCTGAGACATCACCATTAATCACAATGCGATCGGTCTGTTGCTCCGTGATAGGAGAATGTTTATCCCATTGAGTATTTACATAAATTTCTGCAACACCTTTTGCACTGTAAACCGCTGTTGTATGAGCGATTCCATCTCTTTTCGGAAGATTAGGTCCTATAAACAGAGTTTGATAATGTCGCTCCATTGGCTTGTCGAACATAATGACACTGTCTGTAAGGCGCAATTCAGAAAGGTTCGAGTATGATTTTTTATCAACACCAAACCGTACATGATCATCTGAAACATTATCATTATTTACAGCGTTTTTACTCACCTTTAAAAGCCACTTTGTTCCCTCTTTTAGATCAAAAACTGTTCTATTATCTTTAGAAGTTCTTACCCTACCTTCTAAAGAAGAGTGGTCTGCAACCAGTGTAAGGGTGTTTGTGAAGGCATTTTCGTTCTTTGTATTTTTTAATAAAATATCAGCATGAATTTCTGATTTTTTAAGGTTGACTTCACCGTTTATGTCTGCTCCATAAAGGCTGATACCGCTACCATGTTCAACGAACAGCTTTGTATTCTCTAGGGTTACTTTATCGGCAATATTGGCACCATCTTGTTCTTGAACGGCATTGGTATTCCTTTCAGCATTGGGTGTATATTGTTTTCTAGGGGCATGATATTGATTATTGCGGAAAATAATACCGCTCGCTTCATAATTTCCCGTGACATGTACGCTTGAATCTTTCAGTTTGATTGTGCCTTCTGTATTTACCAAACCAACTGTTTCTGCTGTTGCAGTAATACCTGTAGCATCAATTTTTCCACCATCTGATACACTTAGTGCAACAAAACGCGCATCAACTGTTCCCCCTATCATGTTGACTTTTGAATTATTTCCCTCTGCATGTACGGCAAAACCATTGTCTTGAATTTTTTTGTTATGTAGCGTTATGGTCTTACCGTTTTTAGCCTCAACTCCAAGGCTTACATCCTCAATTTGTGTAGAATTTTCAGGTCGCTTTATTGGTGATATTGGTTTTTCAAGCTCTAATTTTTCAGATACTTTTTGTGCAGAGGCAGATCGTACGGGCACTGTTTTTATAGGTTTTGGCGGTACTTGTAATGCTGGTTTTCCAGTTTCTGATCTTAAAGATATTGGCTGTGCGAGTTCTGGTTCTTTAGGTGTTGGCGATAGCTCTGTTGCTGTTTTTGTAGATTCAGAGTTTGTAAGTGTTGGTTGTAAATTAGGTGAAGGTTGTGTCGCTTCTGGCTGTGAAGATACAGCAGAATTCGATAGTGTTTTTTCGCTGGAAGAATCTGTAGAAGAGGTGGAAACACCTGAACGTCTTCTCGATTTTGCTTCCATTCCTGTCGTTGAAGATTGTGTAAGAGGAGTGCTTTGTACAGTTGTATCGCTTATTGAATTTCTTCTACTTCGCGTTTGGGACACTACAGTATTTTTAGAAGTTACAGTACTTATAAAAGGAGTTGCAGTAGGTTCAACCGTTGTAGGAGGAGTAGTTATTGTTGTTGTACGTCTAGGAAGAGTCGGGTGGCTCCCTTCTTCAGCACTTAGTGGCGGAGAAGGGAGATCTATCGTAGGTTGTGCATTCGCATCATGAAGAGCATAAGACAAGCTGGTGGAAGAACAAAACAGAACTCCAGAAACTGTGTGTAGTAAAAGACTTTTTTTCATATGGATGTATTCCTAAATATTTCCCCCTCTCATAAAGATAAAACTTTGACCTCATTATGTTTCTTTTATAAGAGACAAAACGAAACATAATGAGGGTGCTTTATATTTCAAGATAGGGATACAAGTATTTTTAAAAGTGATAGCGCATTCCGGCGGCAATATTTATTGCAGATATGCCAGCTTTTTTAAATTTATGTTGATAGCTGAGATCACTATGAAGCTCGATATTTTGCGATAAGTGCGCCTGAATACCAAGACCACCTTCGATTAGAGAGCCCATAGCTGCAAGCGGAAAGTTGTTACTAAAAGTTTTGATCGCGTTTAGTTTGCCGTAGAAGGAAAGGGCATGGCCTTTGTTTTGCGTCAAACGTCCGCCAATACGGAGCAACCATTGATGAGGTTTGCTTATGTCTATTTTAGAATTATTGTCATCTGAAAAAGCGCTAAGCATGAGACGTTGATAAACAAGTTGTGCTTGCGGTTCGAGGATTACACCTTCTAAACTGGTTGACAGTTTTTGACCAACAGTTGCAGCGGCTCCTAATATTTTACTGTTCTTTACTTTTGAGGTATCTTTGATGAAAGCTGTGGTGTTATTTTCTTTGAAAATTCCATAAGAGAGAAATGCACTTGCATAGATGCCACTGTCATGTTGAATATTTCCATATGCGGTGAGTGACCATTTATCAAACATATTTTTTTGAAAGTTCTTCTTATTTTTAGGAGTAAAAGACAATTTCCCATATGTTCCGAAAAGACCAAAATTGCTGCTGATATTTTGATCTTTTAGCGCTATTAATGTCGCCCCTGCTTGCAATGCAGCATAGCGAATGTCTGCCTGAATACCATTTTGTTCTGTTTGAGCCCTAGAAGAAAAGGTGTTCTTATTGCCATAAGAGGATAAGAAAAGGCCTCTCTCTGGATCATCTTTGGGTTCAAACATTGTTATTTGCATATTGTCTAACAAGTTATTTTGATTGTTGACATCAGAAAACCCAACAGCAAACATTGCGATAGGCATGACTAAAGAGCTTTCTTTTTGTGGCGTAAGAATTGTTCTTTTTTCTGCCAAATCAAGAGAAGCAGAAGTTGCTGTTGCTTCATTATCTGTAAGTTTAGAGGTGCTCTCGGTATCAGCGGTAGCGGTTCTTTTAACTTTTGTGGGTAATTTCACATGAGCTTTTGTGGATGTGTTAAGAGTCGTTTTTTCTGCTTGCGTTGGTATGTTTATTAAATCAAGGGCATGGCGTGCTTGAGGGCTTAGACCAGAGGCAGTACTGGTAGATGTGAAGTTAAAAGAAGAAAAAAACAAAGCACAAGCGGCTGTACATAACAAAAGATTCTTATGCATAGAGATGTTCCTTAAGATATTTTCTTTTTTTGCTAAAAATGAACCACTTTTTGACACACTACGGTTTTTGTAATGTAGTAAAATATAAGCAGCACTGTTTTCATCTCAGCGCTGCTTACGCGTCAAAATAGAGAGCTAAGATTTCTAAAAGCGATAATGCATACCACCAGAAAAATTAATTCCAGAGATACCAGCTTTTTGAAGTTTATGTTGGTAATTAACGTCAGCATGAAGTGCGATGTTTTTAGAAAGCTGTGCGTTAATGCCAAGCCCACCTTCAAATGAAGAGCCCATAGAATCGAGATGGAAAGATTCAATAACATCGACAGTGCGCTTCTCACCAAAAGCTTTGATGACATTCAATTTACCATAAACAGAAAGAACACGATCTTTTTCAATGGGAAGCATTGTTTTCGTTAAACGCCCTCCAATACGGACCAACCATTGATGAGGGGGCTTTATATTAACTTGGAAGCCATCGATATCCGAAAGAGTGCCAAATACAATACGTTGATAAATAAGTTGTGCTTGTGGTTCAAAGGACACCCCTTCAACACCAGTTGCTAGTTTTTGTCCAACGGTAGCTGATATATTTAATGTATCCGTATTATTTAACTCTGTAGTGTTGCCGATAAGGGCTGTTGTAATATGTCCGTTTAAAATGCCGTAAGAGACAAGTGCATTAACATAGAGACCATTGTCATGGTGGAGGTTCCCATATGCCGTAAAGGACCATTTATCCAGTATGCTTTTGTCAGAACCTTCCATATCCTTTGGTGTAAAAGCAAGCTTTCCATATGTGCCTAAAAGACCAAGATTCGCAGTTATGTTTTGATTTTCTAACGTTACTAATGTCATGCCTGCTTGTATAGCAGCATAACGAACATCTGCACCATAACCATATTCCAATGGACTACGGCTGGAAGATAACGTCATCTTGTTGCCATAAGTTGATAAGAACCCCCCTTTCTTTTTATGACCTTCTAATCCAAAAACTGTTGAGTGCATATTATCTAACAGTGTATTTTGATTATTTATATCAGCCAAGCCAGAGGAAAATATTGCATTATGCATAACCAAATAGCTTGCCATTTGAGGAACAAGAGCTTTGATCTTTCCTTCATCATCAAGAGTCGCATTCTGCAAGCGGAAATCCCAGAAATCACCATTTTCTTCTAAGGGGGCTTGTCTGTTGGTTACTTTTTCAAGGGATGATACATTAGTATTTTGCGCGTTTTTCTGTTTTGATTCCTGTGATATTCCGCTTAAATGACTTTGTGCCTTATCGGCTTTCCCGTGGCTGGATGTTGGTCCATAGCCATTGAGTACGTATTTATAAGGTAAGCCTTCCATTGTGGTGTAGCCATGGGCAAGTTTGAAGGAATCTTCATTGGCTTGCCCAGAAACTTGAATGAGTGAGAGACCACGCGTATTCAAAGGAATAAAATCTTCTGCTTCTTCATTATTGAATGGTTTTGCAGAATTTGAAAGATTGTTGAAATAGACCGTTGTGGTGCCTGAGACATTACCATGAACGAGAACACGGTCAGTTTTTTGTTGTTCTTTTGTAAGGCCATTACTCCATTCAGTATTAAAATAAATCCTCGCGTTGCCCGATGCATTGTAAACTGTTGTTGCATCAGAGCTCCTGTTTTGCTCTGCTCTCGCAACTTCAGCTGTTGGTTGTTTTCCCACGTGCAAGGTTTGATAATGATTGTCTGCTAGTTTATGTGGTGCGTTAAATATGATAGAGCTATTATTAAGGTTTAAGACTGAAACGATTGATTGTGCACGTTTCTTAAGATCAAGGAGCTTATAATCAAATAGACTAAAACTATTTTCCAATTCAAATAGACTAATTTTTAAATGCCACTTGCTGTTATTGTTTAGGGTGAAAACTGTTGTATTTTGAGGAAGTGTTTTTGCTCTTCCTTCCATAATCGAATTATCAGCGTCTAATGTAAAAATAGTAGGTTGAATCTCGACGAATGGTGAGACTTCATTTTTTAATAACACATCAGAGCGAATTTCTGAGTTTTTAAGGTACACTGCGTTAGTTTTAGAATAATAAGGTCCGAAAATACCTACACCGTCGTTTACAAGAAGTTTTGTATTATTAAGAATTGCCTTGTTTACAACTTCTTCTCCTTCTTTTATTGTAGAGCTTAGAATATAACCAAAATTGATACCATAGACTTTGCTGTGGCCTATGACTCTTAATGTTGAATCTTCAATATGGATTATACCGTTTTTGAGTGACAAACCATGCTCTTCTGCCCTTCCTACAATTCCTTTGGCATTAATTTGACCACCTGACGTTGCAGAAAGCAAAGTAAAGCCTGAGTGCATTGTTGAGTTTGTAATGGTAATATGACCTTTTTTAGCAACCACGGCATCATACTTACCACGAACAAAAACATTATGAAGGCTCTTCTCTTCTCCATTAGCTACTTGGACCGTAGGAATCTCAAGAGGTTGTCTATTTGCATAAGTTGGAGCAAAATGAGAAAAAATGAAAGTTCCAGCAATTGTACATAACAAAAAATTTTTCTTATAAATATATTTCTTACACATAGATATGCCTTTAGTATTTGGTATGCTTTGATGCTTACTTCATTCCCCTGATGGCGCAAGTACCCAGTCAGTTTTTTATATCATTATGTTTTTATTGTAAATAACAAAACGAATATTAAATTTTGTTATTTATCGTTTTAAAATTGGTCTTATAAGAACTTTTAAAATAGAAAGCGCAATGCAGTGAAGATGGATTTCAGAAAACCTAGCTTGATAAGTATTTTTGTTTTAAAGTGCTAAGAACCAAAATATTTTGCAAGGATGTTTGTTTCTTAAGGCTGTTATTATGAAAACTCTAAAAGTTTTTAGAGAAGATTTGTTGCGCGCTTGCAAAAAGCTTTCAGATGGTTTTCTTGCATATAGAATTATTCACTATGAATTTTTTTGATGTAAAAAAACTAAAATATTTTGTATTTTTATCAATATATAACAGTTTTTATTGAATCTATTCGATTTTTATAAATCAAAAAGGCAGCTCTCTTGAGATTTCAATCGTCATTGAGAGATAAAGAATTTTATTGTATTTGGTTTGAATGAAATTAATCCTTTTAAGAAAGCTGTATAGAAAGAACCGTTATTAATGGTTCTTTCCGAAAGATTGCAAAAAAGCAGTACATTCGTACTGCTTTTTTTATTAAAAATGAATAGATTATCAGTTGTTTTTGCTTTTTCTTAGAACTGATAGCTTACTCCGCCTGAAAAGCTTGCTCCAGATATACCAGTTTTTTGAAGCTTATGTTGATAATTAACATCAGCGCGAAGTGTGATATGTTGTGACAATTGTGCATTTACACCAAGTCCACCTTCAACAGAAGCTCCCATAGAATCAAGGTGGAATGGTTCACCAATCTGTATTGTGCCATTGTTAGAAAAAGCTTTAACAATGTTTAGTTTACCATAGAAAGAAAGGGTAGAGTCTTGTTGGCTAGAAAGCGTTGTTTTCGTTAAACGTCCACCAACGCGCACCAACCATTGATGAGGATTGCCCATATTCACGTCAAAGCCATCGACATCTGAGAGTGTGCCAAGCATGAGATGTTGATAAACAAGTTGTGCTTGTGGTTCAAAGACCAATCCTTTCTTACTGGTTTCGAACTTTTGTCCAATGGTCGCCGATGCACTGAATGTATCAGCGTTTTTCAACTCTGCAGTATGTCCGATGAGAGCTGTGGTGATATTTCCTTTGAGCATTCCATAGGAGAAAAGTGCATGGATATATGTACCATTATTATGGCGCAGTCCACTATATGCAGCAATTGACCACTTGTCGAGTGTACTCTTGTCAGCACCTTCCATATCTTTTGGAGTGAAAGCTAATTTCCCATATGTCCCCAAAAGACCAAAACTGGTGGTCATGTTTTGATCTTCTAGAGCTGCTAATGTAATGCCTGCTTGTAAAGCAGCATAGTGAATATCGGCACCATAGCCATATTGTAATGGTGTACGGTGAGAGGATAATGTCATCTTATTGCCATAAGTTGAGAAAAAGATCCCTTTGTTTTTATGATCTTTTGTCTCAAAGCTTGTTTCTTGTATTGTGTTCAGCAAAGTATTTTGATTGTTTGCATCAGCCAGTCCAGCTGAGAATATTGCGTTAGGCATGGACAAATAGCTTGCCACTTGAGGAACGAGAGCTCTGATCTTTCCTTCATCATCAAGTGTTGCACTTTGCAAGCGGAAATCCCAGAAATTCTGATTTTTTCTCAAATGGTTTTGTATGCTTCCTACTTGCTCAGAACTTGGTGTTGATTCACCTTTTATATTATTCTCAATCCTTAAAACCACTCCACCTAATACAACGGGGGTCGTGTCGGTTTTTGAGCCCTTTTCTTGTGATTGCTGAGTTACTTCTCCTAAATGGCTCTGTGTACTCTCAGCTTTTCCAAGACGTGATGTTGGTCCATAGGCATTTAAGACATATTTATAAGGCAAACCGCCCATTGTGACATAGCCATTTGCTAGTTTGAAGGCATTTTCATCTGTTTTTCCAGATACTTGAATGAGCGACAGTCCACGCATATTCGCGGGAATAGAAGCTTCTTCTTTTGATGGCTCACCTTTTGAAAGGCTATTGAACCTAATTGTTGTGGTGCCTGATACATCCCCATGGACAAGAAGGCGATCCGTTTTTTGTTGTTCTCTTTCTAAACCATCACTCCATTCTGTATTGAAATAAAACCTTGCATTGCCTACTGCATTATAAACGGTTTTTATAGCGGAGCCCCTGTTTTCCTGTGGATTAGGAAGCGCAATTGTTCGTCCTACACTCAAGGTCTGATATTGCCCCTTTGCTAGCGCATGTGGCGGATTAAACACAATAGAGCTATTATTCAAGTTCAGTACTGAAACGGTAGATAGCGCTCGTTGTTTAATGTCATGCAGTGCATAATTAAATGAACCAAAATCACGATTTATGTCGTATTGACTTACATTTAAATACCATTTGCTATTGTTGTTTAAATTAAAAACAGTTGTATTTACTGCCAAGGTTCTTGCTCTTCCTTCCATAATCGAATTATCGGCAGTTAATACAAAAGTCACAGGATGAGGATCTGAATCTGTTTTCTTTTTTACATTGTTTTGTAATAATACATCAGAACGAATTTCTGAATTTCTAAGTTGAACCTCGGCAACAGACTTTGAAGATGATGGTCCTAAAATACCGACACCGTCTCTCACAAGAAGCTTTGTATTGTTAAGAATTGCCTTATTGATAACTTCTTCACCATCTTTCAGAAAATAATCTAAAATGCTATGAAAAATAATACCGGATTTTCTTTTGGTTTCTATGAATGAATCTTCAATGTTAATGATACCGTTTGAAATTGATAGACCAGTATACAAGGCATTGACTTTTACTTCTTTAGCATTAATACGTCCACCTTGTGATACAGCAAAAGCAAACGAAGCTGAATGTATTGTTGAATTCGTAATTGTGGCAATTGCCTTTTCAGAGGCGTGTACTGCGCTCAATCCATTGCGGATAAAAACGTTATTAAGAGTTTTTTCTTCTCCTTTCTCCAGCTTAAACTCACTAATAATTTCAGGAGGTTGTCTATTTGCATAAGTTGGAGCAAAATGAGAAAAAATGAAAGTTCCAGCAATTGTACATAACAAAAAATTTTTCTTATAAATATATTTCTTACACATAGATATGCCTTTAGTATTTGGTATGCTTTGATGCTTACTTCATTCCCCTGATGGCGCAAGTACCCAGTCAGTTTTTATATCATTATGTTTTTATTGTAAATAACAAAACAAATTATATTTATGGTGTTCTCTATGATTTTAAGTTTTTCTTAGAAAAAGCTTTTTTTATGATCATAAAAAGTCGGAAAAATGGATTTCAGAAAACTTAGCTTGGTTAAGTTTATGCTAAAAACACGATGAAGTATGATATTTAAAATTGTTTATTCAGGATAATCGTTATAAAAGCTCTATAGCGGTAAGATATATTATTTTATGCACTCACCAAAACGATCAGAAAATTTTCTCTGTTATAAGAAGAAGAGATGAGGGGGGGCTATTCATAGGCTTTCTTAAAAGAGACTTTTCCTTAAGGGTAGCAAAGCTTATTTTTCTAAGGACGCACAGCCCATTTCGCGACGGTGGTCATGAATGCTATAACGCCGAAACCATAGAGTCCTATCATCTTTACGCTTACGAAGGAGAAAGCCGATATCTTTACGCTTATTAAAAGAGCAAACCCATTACACACTTTGCTAGCTCCCAATGTTTATGACAAGTCCTTAGTTCTGGATACAATTCATTATAGAAGTTCTTAGGCTTTTCTTATATAACTTTGCTCCACACGCCAGCTCTGCTTGTAACGTACAAGAAAATTTTTAATTGATTTAACATGAAACAAGTTTGAAATAAGAAAATCCTACGATATTCGAGATTCTCATTTAATATGAAAAACAAATAATTATCTTTATACATCAATATACTGATCGGAATGAGAGGGATAAGCATTGTCAAAATGGTTTGCCTAAAAAACGGTACATGGAAATATCAATGAATCCTTATAGGTAGTGTTAAGCTCATGGATTGAAGAAACAGGAGGATACACATAGAAAAGGTATGAAGAGAGAATTTATTTTATCATTATCTTTTTCAATGGTGTTTTCTTTATATTGTCTAAAAATACACTTTGCTTAGCTTTATAGACAAATTCGATAATGAATAGCTGCGCAACCCATGTCAAGAGGAGGAAAAGCGTATTTAAGTGGAAAAGAAAATACTTCAGGAAAAAATGAATTTCATGTGCGAAAAGACAGCATACTTGGTGACATATTCTAGATAAAAATACCTTATATTTTTCTTGATAAAAATTGTTCAATATATTGATTTATAATGGTAATTTATCGTTATTTACATTGAATAAGATTCTCGAATACCGTAAGATTTTCTCATTTCAAAGCTGTTTATCTTGAATCAACTAAAACCACTCATTTGCACATAACAAGTGGGATGAGTGTGTGGATAAAAACTGTACAAGAAAAGACTAAAAATGTCTCTTATGAACCGTCTTAATGCAAGGTCTGTTGCCACATTGGGGGCGGGAAAATATAATGATGGTGCTGGCTTGCTCATTCATAAGCGTAAAGATGGCGTACTCAATGGCTTTACTGTTACAGCATTCATAGGCGCCTTTACGAAATGGATTTGGGTGCTTTAAGAAAAGCCTCTTAAAAAAAGCTCGTTGAATGTGCAACTGGGTGGTGTTCTGTTTTACATGATGGTCGTGACCCCATTAAGAATGAGAAAAATAAAAACGTGAGGCAATGTGTCATCTCCATTACTTAAAAGACATTGCCTTAGATGCTTTTGAAAGTCGTAAATCTGAATTAAGAAATAACGGTAAAGATGAAAACTGGTTTTCACCTTTAAAACTTTATATTCCCCCTAAATTAGGCTGTCTGTCTGTTTCAGAGATTACACAAACAGAAATACGCAATACCCTCGCTCCCATCTGTCATACAAAAGCTGGAGCTGACTAATACAGCACTGATACGTTTCAAGCTTTGTTTCAAACATGTTGCGGCGTTTGGTGTGGATATTGATTTTACAGGCAGTAGAAAAAGCAAGGGCTCTCTTAAGGAGGGGGGGTAAGTCTCATTAGGATTTATATAAAGCAAAAAAGGCAGCGCATTGTGCTGCCTTTTTTAAAATCGAATAGAATGAATAGGCTATTTTTACAGCCTTGATTTAAAACTGATAGCGTATTCCACCTGAAAAACTTGCACCACTTATACCCGTTTTCTGAAGCTTTTGTTGATAGCTTACATCACCATGAAGGGAGAAATTGTGAGATAGTTGTGCATTGATGCCAACGCCGCCTTCAATTGCAGGGCCCATAGGATCAAGGTCAAAGTCTCTACCAATATGAATGGTACCATCATCACCAAAAGTTTTGATCAAGTTTACTTTTCCATAGAAAGACATAGGACGGCTGTTTTCAGTGGAAATGGTTTTGGTCAAACGTCCACCAACACGGATTAACCATTGAGAAGGATTGTTCATATCAACAGTAAAATTATCAGCATCTTCAATGGTGTTAAACATCAAATGTTGATAGGCAATTTGTGCTTGTGGCTCAAAGGTTAAACCTTCCATTCCGGTAGAAAATTGTTTGCCAACGGTGGTGGAAATACTCAACATTTTTACATTGTTCAATTTTGCAGTTTTACCAATGATGGCATTGGTGATATCGCCCTTTATTATCCCATAGGATAAAAGTGTATCGATATAGACACCACTGTCATGCTGTACACTACCATAGGCAGTGAGAGACCATTTATCTAGGGTGCTTTTACTTGCATCTTGCATCTCTTTTGGAGTGAAAGACAGTTGCCCATAGGTACCTAAAAGACCGAAATGTGTCGTGGTATTTTGCCCTTCAATTGCTGCTAATGTGACACCGGCTTGGAGAGCAGCATAGCGGATATCAGCGCCATAGCCATATTTGAGAGGTCCGCGTTCAGAAGATAAGGTTCCTGTGTTTCCGTAAGTGTAGAGGAAGAAACCAGTTTGTTTCTCTTCTTCTTTTCCTAAGACAGATGTTCTGATATTGGCTAAAAGCGCGTTTTGTTTAGCTATATCGGTTAGTCCCGTGTAGAAGAGAGCATTTGGCATGACTAAGTAACTGGCCGTTTGTGCTACAGGGACGATCACACTTGGACCAGAACCAGAGCCATTTCCAGAACCAGAACCATTTCCAAGAAGTTCTGGTTGCAAACGGAAATCCCAGAAATTTTGGTTCTTTTCATCAAAGAGGTTTTGTGCAATATCGGCTTGTCCATGGCTTGAATTTGCTCCATAGGCACGGAGAGTATATTTATCAGGTAAACCACCTCTTGTGGTATAGCCGTTTACGAGTTTGAAAGAGTCTTCTTCTGCTTTTCCAGAAACTTGAATGAGTGAAAGACCACGGACATTGGCAGCTGCAGAGGTATTTGCTGCGACATTGTCATCATCTAAGCGCCCCGTAACATAAACAGATGTGTTACCAGAGACATCTCCATTGATCAAAAGTCTATCGGTTTTTTGGTCATTTATTGCAGCACCATCACTCCATCTTGCGTTAAAGTAAATCTTTGCATCACCCGTTGCGTTGTAGACTTCTTGCGTGTCTGGTTTACCAGAACCTATATGCAATGTTTGGTAATGATCTTCTGTTGGTTTATCAAAAACAATGGAGCTGTTGTTGAGACTAAGCGTGGAAACATCAGAACGAGATCTTTGAGCAATTTCAAGCAGATTGCCATCAGCATCTTTTTCGTTTTTGCTGATCTTCAACGTCCATGTTGTATCGTTTTTCAGATCAAAGTGTACATTTCTGTCTTTAGCAATATTCGCTCTGCCTTCTAGAGTAGACTGATCAGCGCTTAAGGTGAAGGTGCCGTTGGAGATCGCTTTAGCCTCTTTACCATCCCACAAATCTTTATCTTTCCATAACGTTTTGTCCCAAAAAATACCATCTCCTAATAATACGTCGGCATGGATTTCTGAATTTTTGAGATTGACTGTACCGATTGATGGAGCAGCAGCATCTTCGATGCTTTTTTCAACAAAAGCTCCAACGAGAATACCAGTACCATTTTCAGCATGAAGTTCTGCGTTGGTCAGATTGGTCTCATTGCTATGATATTTTTGTGGATCATGCGAGCCATTTGGATTGTTGTCAGAGAAAGTTGTGAATTGTAAACCGGCAACTTCTGCTGTGGCAGAAACATCTTTCAGATCAATATGGCCGCCATTTATTACAACCAGTGCAGCTTTTTTTGCTTCTATTTTATTTTTCTTCCCATTCTGAAGAGCGTCGGATTGGGTATCTAGATCTTTAGAATTAGCATCAATAGCGCCATTGCTCGTTTTAATTGTACTACCTTCAATGGCAAAAAGACCAACATCAACATTTTGAATGGTTGTTTTGCCATTTAACTCAACTATACTATCGGCCTCCCAAGTGCTTACACCAACGGTTGGTTTTTTGGATTTACCACCGGTTATTGTTAAATCTCCACTAACGATTTTACTCCCACTATCAGCATAAAGACCTTCATCAAAATTTTGAATGGTTGTTTTGCCCGTTAACCTAACTTCACTACTAGAGTCCGATGTCCATACACCAGTGCGTTCGTTGTCGGGGCCTTGATCAATCGCTTCACCACCGATTATCGATAAGTTTTCGCTAACGATTTTACCACCAACACTTGCTCCAAGACCGTTCCAAGTATTGTTAATTGTTGTATCGCCATGCAATTCAATTCTGCTATCAGGACCAATTGCAAGTGCACCGGTTCCTTTGCCACCCACCATTAGAGTAATATTCGTGGCATCAATTTGTCCAGCATTTTCTGTAAGTAATACGCTTTTACCTTCATCCCCAATTCCTCCTATGGCAATTCCTCCTGCCATTGTGATCTTAGATCCTGAACCCTCTGCATAGAGTGTATTACCTTTAGATGATGCGACTGTAACATTGTTGTTTAAAGTAATGGTGCTGCCGTTCTTAGCATATACCGCATAAGTGCTCCCATCGAATACTCCTCCAGACACTGTTATTGTTGAGTGATCCTCTGCAAATATGCCTTTTATTACTTCAGTGACGGCTACATTGTTTAAAGTCACAGTGCTGTTTTTAACACTTATTCCTAAGGATATTGGATTATCTTCATTATAACTCGATATTACCACATCTTCCAGCTTGTTTTTTTCACTCTTACTGTTAGAGAAGGAAGCACCAATGCTAGATAAGGAGGCTCCACTTCCAGAAGTTGTAATTTTTCCCTTAGTCATTTGAAGTGTAGCACCGTCTTTGGCTTCAAGGCCTAAGAAAATACCAGAACCAGTGCCTTTAATGGTTGTGCCATCCAGTAACTCAATCGCACTATTAGCACCTTCTGCTGTTACAGCATAGACGGTTTTGTTTGTGCCTTGGTTTATATCTTTATACGTAACAATGGTTAAATGTTTTCCAATGATTTTTCCACCGTCTTTTGCGTGAATAGTTTCATAGGTTTTATCGGATACTTCTTCTTGTTTACCATCAGAAACTTCGAGGGTTTCAGCATGTGCACTGAACTGGATGTTGAACAGAATGATAGCGGCTGCAGCCGTGCATGATAAAAGGGATGTTTTATACACTAGTATTTTCCTTATGAGAGCCCCCAAAATTCATTTCCCCGCGAATTTCATAAGAAGAAGTGAAAATGGATAGTTTTTTTTAAATTCAGTAATTGTCTTTATTTGGTAAGACATTTTTGGTTTTTTGTCAAAATTAAAAAATAATTGATATTAATTATGTCTAATACAAAATGTATTTATAATTGATTTTATTTAAAGAATTATAATTTTGAATATTATTATTCAGAGAAATATTCTGAGATACTGATATAGTGGTACCATGACATCTTTTAAGTGATGGTAGAGATTATTAGATAATGCAAATTGGAGTTATGAGGGAACAGAAAAGGGGGTAGTAGAAGCTTGTAAAAAAGATAACTTACTTGGGTTTAAAGAGGGTTTTCATCTTTCAACACAGTGGTATTAACTTATTTCTAATAGACTTCTCTTTTTCTCAAAGTAGCAAGTACTCTTCATCCATTTGGGATGAAGAGCTCTGTTGTGTTTTGTCTTGGTGATTTTCGTAAAGAACTAAGTATAAAGAGGGAAGGGTGCTTTAAAAGGAAAAAGGATGACTTTAATGTACAAAAAAGGCAGCACATTGTGCTGCCGTTTTGTTAAATCGAATAGAATAAATAGGCTATTTTTACAGCCTTGAGTTAAAACTGATAGCGTATGCCGCCTGAAAAACTTGCACCACTTATACCCGTTTTCTGAAGCTTTTGTTGATAGCTTACATCACCATAAAGGGAGAAATTGTGAGACAGTTGCGCATTAATGCCAACGCCGCCCTCAATTGCCGTTCCCATGGGATCAAGATCAAAATTCTTGCTAATTTGTACTTTTCCCTTATCACCAAAAGTTTTGATTAAGTTTACTTTTCCATAGAAGGAAATGGCAGGACCATTTTCAGTGGTCATAATGGTTTTGGTTAAACGTCCACCAACACGGATCAACCATTGAGAAGGATTTTTCATATCAATTTTTAAATTATCAGCATCTTCAATGGTATCAAACATCAAATGTTGATAAGCAAGTTGTATTTGGGGCTCGAAGGTTACTCCTTCCATTCCGATAGAAAATTGTTTGCCAACGGTGGTGGAAATACTCAACATTTTTACATTGTTCAATTTCGCGGTTTTACCAATGATGGCATTGGTGATATCGCCCTTTATTATCCCATAGGATAAAAGCGTATCGATATAGAAACCACTGTCATGCTGTACACTACCATAGGCAGTGAGAGACCATTTATCTAGGGTGCTTTTACTTGCATCTTGCATCTCTTTTGGAGTGAAAGACAGTTGCCCATAGGTACCTAAAAGACCAAGATGTGTAGTAGTGCTTTGCCCTTCAATTGCTGCTAATGTGACACCGGCTTGGAGAGCAGCATAGCGGATATCAGTGCCATAACCATATTTAAGAGGTCCGCGTTTCGAGGATAAGGTACCTGTACCCCCATAGGTAGAGAGGAAGAAATTGTTTTTTAGATTGTTCTGCTCTCCAAAGACTGTTGTTCTCATATTGGCTAAAAGTGCATTTTGCTTGGCCATATCGGCCAATCCAGCATAAAATAGGGCATTTGGCATAACCAAATAGCTTGCCATTTGTGGTACAACGGTTCTTACTTTTGAATTGGGGTCAAGAAATTCAGGCTGCAAGCGGAAATCCCAGAAATCTTTATCCTTTTCATCGAATAAGTTTTGGTTAGCATTGGCTTTGCCATAGCTTGATACTGGTCCATAGGCAGTTAGCGTATATTTATAAGGAGTTCCTCCTATGGTGGTATAGCCATTTTTCAATTTAAAGGAGTCTTCTTTTGCTTCTCCAGAAACTTGAATAAGTGAAAGTCCACCTATATTTGAAGAAGCAGAAACATTTTCTACATTCTCTTTATCTCCTGAGACTTTGACATAAACTGTTGTGGTGCCTGCTACATCACCGTGAATGAGAAGCCTATCGGTTTTTTGTGCATCTATTGCAACACCATCACTCCATATAGCGTTGAAATGAATTTCTGCCTCACTAGAAGCATTATAGACGGCTTTGGTATCTGGTTTACCAGAACCTATATGCAATGTATGATAATGATCTTCTACCGGTCCATTAAAAACAATAGAACTATCATTGAGATTGAGCACAGAAATATCAGAACGTGACCTTTGAGCAATAGCAAGCAGTTTTCCGTCATCATCGGTTTCTTTTGTACTGGTTTTCAATATCCATGTTGTCTTGTTTGTCAAATCAAAGCGTGCAGTTCTGTTTTCTGCAATTTTTGCTCTTCCCTTTAATACGGAGTGATTAGCATTTAGTGTAAAAGCAAAGTTATTTTCTTTAGTTGATGCTTTGGCTGCTAATAAAATATCGGCACTGATTTCTGAATTTTTGAGATTGGCTATACCGATTGATTGGTCTGCGTTAATTCCAATACTATTTTCAGTGCGAATCTTTGTATTTGTCAAGTTGATTTCTAAGGCATTATCGTCCTCGGATTTATCAAATGTTATGCCACTGTTTTCTGCTGCTGCAGAAACATTTGTTACATCAATATATCCGCTATTTTTTAAAACAAATGCTGATCCTTTTGCTGCTACGGTCCCTCCAGTCATTTTAATCGTGCCACCGTTTTCTGCATAAAGCCCGATGAAAGTATTGCTAATTGCTGTATTTCCATGCAATTCAATTAAGCTGTAAGGATTGCTGGCAGCTGTACCGTATCCGTTGCCATCCATCGTTGTTAGAGCAACGTCTGTGACCTTAATATGTCCACCGTTCATTGCAAACAATGCCATGGTTTTCGCAGTTACTGTTCCACCAGTCATTATAATTGTGCCACTATTTTCTGCTTCAAGTCCGGTTACAGCATTATTAATTGTTGTCTTTCCATATAATTCAATCAAGCTTTTAGGATCGGTTGCAGCAGCACCATAGTTACCATTTGTTGTTGTTAAAGCAACATCTGTGACTTTAATATGCCCACCGCTTTTTGCAAGCACTGCCACGTTTGTTGCGGTTACAGCTCCTCCCGTCATTGTGATTGCACCACTGTTTTCTGCATTGAGCCCGATGAAAATATTATTAATCGTTGTCTTTCCATATAATTCAATCAAGCTTTCAGGATCGGAGGTAGCTGCTCCGTATCCGTTGCCATACATCGTTGTTAGAGCAACATCTGTGAGCTTAATATGTCCCCCGCTTTTTGCAAGCAATGCCATGTTTGTTGCGGCTACAGTTCCACCCGCCATTGTGATAGTACCACTATTTTCTGTATAAAGTCCGATGAAAGCATTATTAATCGTTGTCTTTCCATCCAATTCAATCAAGCTTTCAGGATCGGAGGTAGCTGCTCCGTATCCGTTGCCATACATCGTTGTTAGAGCAACATCTGTGAGCTTAATATGTCCCCCGCTTTTTGCAAGCAATGCCATGTTTGTTGCGGCTACAGTTCCACCCGCCATTGTGATAGTACCACTATTTTCTGTATTAAGCCCGATGAAAGCATTATTAATCGTTGTCTTTCCATATAATTCAATCAAGCTTTTAGGATCAGTGGTAGCTGCACCGTATCCGTTGCCATCCATTGTTGTTAGAGCAACATCTGTGACCTTAATATGTCCACCGTTTGTTGCAAACAGTGCCATGTTTGTTGCGGTTACAGTTCCACCCGCCATTGTGATAGTACCACTATTTTCTGTATAAAGTCCGATGAAAGCATTATTAATCGTTGTCTTTCCATGTAATTCAATCAAGCTGTCAGGATCGCTGGTAGCTGCACCGTATCCGTTGCCATCCATTGTTGTTAGAGCAACATCTGTGACCTTAATGTGTCCACCACTTTTTGTAAGTACTGCCGCGCTTTTCCCAGTTACAGTTCCACCCGCCATTGCGATAGTACCACTATTTTCTGTATAAAGTCCGATGAGAGCATTATTAATCGTTGTCTTTCCATGCAATTCAATCAAGCTTTCAGGATCGGTGGAAGCAGCACCGTATCCGTTTCCTTCCATCGTTGTTAGAGCAACATCTGTGACCTTAATATATCCACCGTTCATGGTAATCAATGCTGCGCTTTTCGCAGTTACAGCTCCTCCCGTCATTATGATGACACCACTGTTTTCCGCATCAAGTCCATTTATAGCATTATTAATCGTTGTCCCCCCATCCAATTCAATAAAGCTGTAAGGATCGGTGGAAGCTGCCCCGTTTCCGTTTCCGTCCATCGTTGTTAGAGCAACATCTGTGACCTTAATATATCCACCTTTTTTTGCAAATAATGCTCTGTTTCCCGCAGTCACTGTTCCTCCCATCATTATGATTGTAGAGAATAAACCGTCTGCATAGAGTCCATCACCATTAGATGATGTAACTTGAACGCTGCCTTCTTTACTATTGGCTAAAGTAATGAAGCTACCGTTCATTACGTATAGTCCTACGTGTTCTCCATTAAATGCTCCTCCTAATATTCTTACTTGAGAACCATCTTCTGCGGATATGCTGGTTTCTGCTTGGGTAATGGTTACATTTTTTAAAGTGAGATGACTTCCGGCAAAGGCCGTTATTCCTGTGTATAAAAACTCTTCTTTTTCATTTTCTAATTCACTTTCCCATCCAGGGTCTAATTCATTGTCCGATGTTTTTACATTTTCTAGCTTGTCTTGATCGCTTATGCTGGTATTTGCATAAGTAATGGTTACATTTTCTAACTTGTTTTTATTGCTTTTACTCTCATTGAAGAACGCGCCAGTTTCAAAAGCCGTAATGGTTCCTCCAGTCATTGTGATTGTGCTACCGTTTGCTGCATAAAGCCCAATTACAGCGTCATTAATGACCGTATTTCCGTGTAGTTCAATTGTGCTGTCAACATCATTAGCTATTGCACCGATTCCGGTACCACCTGTTTTTAAAGTAACATCTGTGACGTCAATATATCCGCCATTTTCTGCAAGTAATGCTGTACTTTTTCCAGTGACTGCTCCTCCTATCATTGTGATTGTGGATTGTGCACCATTTGCATAGAGTCCGTCACCATGAGATGATGTAACTTGAACACTGCCTTTTTTATTATCGGCTAATTTACTATAGGTTAAAGTAATAGCGCTGCCTTCCGTAGCAGATATTCCTTTGAGTTCTCCATCAAATGCTCCTCCTAATATCGTTACTTCTGAATGATCATTTGCAAATATACTGGTGTTTGCTTGTGTAACTGTTACGTTTTCTAAAGTAACTTTGCTTTTGTTGTCAGCATTTATTCCCTTATCCATGAAGTGGCCATTTTTACCGCTTGATATTGTTACACCTTCCAGCTTGTTTTTATCATTCATACTGTTTTCGAAGAAAGCGCCAATTTCAGAAACCGTAATAATGCCTCCAGTCATTTTGATTGTAGCACCATCTTTTGCATTAAGGCCAAGACGAATGTCAAAGTCAGTTCCTTTAATGGTTGTGTCTTGCAGTAATGTAATGGCGCTTCCAAGACCTTCAGCTGTTACAGCGTAAATATCTGTGTCTTTATCCCCAACCACAGTTAAATGATTGCCGGTAATTTCTCCGTTGTCTTTTGCATGAATAATCTCATACGTTGTGTTAGATACTTCTTTTTTCTCGCCAGAAACTTCAAGAGTTTCAGCATATACATTGAGATGGGTGTTGAATAACATGACAGCTATGACAGCTGTGCAGGATAAAAGGGATTTTTTACACATCAAAATTTTCCTAACTTATAAGAGCCACACACTCTTCCCCCGCTTATAAGAAGGATATTAAATGGATGGGCATTTTAGAGATGGAAGGTGAATAGGCTATTTTTATTTTTATGTAAAGTATAAATTAACTTATTCGTTTAATATATAATGTAATTATATTTAAATTCATTTTGTATTAAAATAAATATATTATGTTAATATTATATAATTATTATAGGTTTTTCTATTCAAGATATGTATTTTGTTTGCATAAAACTTATTGCTTATGCTTATTAAAGAAAAGGAGTAAACAAGAAAAGTTCAGAAAATTGTATTGTCTGAGTCTGATAGGGATTTCTTTCAACCTCATAAAACAAAGGTGATATCATAGTTTTCATGGTTTTCTTTAACGGTTACGATAAAATAGCGCTCATTGATTTTTCAATCGACTTTTAGTTTTTTAAAGGGATATTTTTACCAGTTGAAAGCGCGATATTTTGTCGTCTTGAGTTTTTTTAACTCATTTTCTCAAAGAGAAATGTTAGCAGTGTGTATTGGTAGAGAAGAATAGGGGAGAGATAAAAAGGCAGCACATTGTGCTGCCTTTTTGTTAAATTGAATAGAATGAATAAGCTATTTTTACAGCCTTGCTTTTAAAACTGATAGCGCATGCCGCCTGAAAAACTTGCACCACTTATACCCGTTTTCTGAAGCTTTTGTTGATAGCTTACATCACCATGAAGGGAGAAATTGTGAGATAGTTGTGCATTGATGCCAACGCCGCCTTCAATTGCAGGGCCCATAGGATCAAGGTCAAAGTCTCTACCAATATGAATGGTACCATCATCACCAAAAGTTTTGATCAAGTTTACTTTTCCATAGAAAGACATAGGACGGCTGTTTTCAGTGGAAATGGTTTTTGTCAAACGTCCACCAACACGGATTAACCATTGAGAAGGATTGTTCATATCAATGGTAAAATTATCAGCATCTTCAATGGTGTTAAACATCAAATGTTGATAAGCAATTTGTGCTTGTGGCTCAAATGTTAAACCTTCCATTCCGGTTGCAAATTCTTTGCCAATAGTGGTGGAGATACTCAACATTTTGGCATTTTTCAATTTTGCGGTATTTCCTCTGATGGCATTGCCGATATCTCCTTTTAGAATTCCATAGGATAGCAGTGTATCCATATAGAAACCACTGTCATGCTGCATGCTGCCATAGGCAGTGAGAGACCATTTATCTAAGGTGCTTTTACTTGCATCCTGCATCTCTTTTGGAGTGAAAGATAGTCGCCCATAGGTGCCTACAAGACCGAAATGTGTCGTGGTATTTTGCCCTTCAATTGCTGCTAATGTGACACCGGCTTGGAGAGCAGCATAGCGGATATCAGCGCCATAACCATATTTGAGAGGACCACGTTCAGAAGATAAGGTTCCTGTGCTTCCGTAAGTGTAGAGGAAGAAACCGGTTTGTTTTTCCTCTTCTTTTCCTAAGACAGATGTTCTCATTGTGGCTAAAAGTGCATTTTGTTTAGCTATATCGGTTAGCCCACTGTAGAAGAGAGCATTTGGCATGACTAAGTAACTGGCCGTTTGTGCTACAGGGACGATCACACTTGGACCAGAACCAGAATCCGTTTCAATAATTTCTTTATGTAAGCGGAAATCCCAGAAATTTTCATTCTTTTCATCAAACAGATTTTGTGCAACATCGGCTTGTCCGTGGCTTGACTCTGGTCCATAAGCCGTTAGCGTATATTTATAAGGTAAACGACCTCTTGTGGTGTAGCCGTTTACAAGTTTGAAAGAGTCTTCCTGTGCTTTTCCAGAGACTTGAATGAGTGAAAGTCCACCTATATTGGAAGGATCAGAGGCATTTATTACACTACTTTCATCCCCTGTATCGCTTTTGATATAAACTGTTGTGGAGCCTAAGACATCACCGTGGATCAGAAGTCTATCGGTTTTTTGATCGGCACTTGCTACGCCATCACTCCAAGCAATGTTGAAGTAAATCTTTGCGTCTCCAGAGGCGTTGTAGACTGCTTGCGTATCTGGTTTACCAGATCCTATATGCAATGTGTGATAATGATCGTCTACCAGTCCATCAAAAACAATAGAACTGTTGTTGAGATTAAGTACAGAAACATCAGAACGTGATCTTTGAGCAATATCAAGCAGATTGCCATCATCATCTTTTTCTTTTGTACTGGTCTTTAGTGTCCATGTTGTATTGTTTTTCAGATCAAAGTGTACATTTCTGTCTTTAGCAATATTTGCTCTGCCTTCTAAAGTAGACTGATCTGCGCTTAAGGTGAAGGTGCCGTTGGAGATCTCGGTAATATCATCTTCTTCCCAAAAGCTTTTTTCTTTCGTAAAAAGACCATCTCCTAACAATACATCAGCATGGATTTCTGAATTTTTGAGATTGACTGTACCGATTGATAAAGTTGGAATATCTTCCATGTTTGTGTTAGTGAAACCTCCAACAAAAATTCCAGTACCATTTTCAGCGTGAACATCTGCATTGGTCAAATTGATTTCACTGCTTTGATATTTTTGAGGTACATCTGATTTAATATTATAGAGAGCTATAAATTGCAAACCAGAAACTCCTGCTGTTAGAGAAGCATTCTGGACATCAATATGTCCGTTAAATGCCGCCCATAGTGCAACTTTTTTTGCATCTATTTTATTTTTTATTGCATTCTGTGCTGCTCCAATATCACCATTAATCATCTTAATCGTGCTATTATTCGCTGCTGTGAGACCAACATCAAAATTTTGAATGATTGTTTTACCATTTAATTCGATTGCACTATCAGACTCCGCAACGTTTACACCAACGGTCATTGTTTTACTTTCACCACCGGTTATAATTAAATCTCCGCTAATGATTTTACTTCCACCGTCTGCATAAAAACCTTCATCGACATTTTGAATGGTTGTTTTGCCCATTAACCTAACTTCACTACCAGAGTCCGATGTCCATATACCAGTGCGTTCGTTGTCGGGGCCTTCAAGTGCTTCACCACCGATTATTGTTAAATCTTTGCTGGTGATTTTTCCACCGTCAACTGCTCCAAGGCCGCTCAAAGTATTATTAATTATTGTATCACCATGCAATTGAATTGTGCTGTCGCCACTTACAAATGCACCGCTTCCTTTTCCCTCTGTTGTTAAAGCAACATCTGTGGCATCAATATGCCCTCCGTTTATTGCGAATAACGCTGTTTCGTTCGCGGCTACGGATCCTCCCATCATTATGATCTTAGATCCTGAACCGTCTGCAAGGAGTCCTCCGCCATTAGATGATGTAATGTTAGCATTGTTTTTTAAGATAATCGTACTGCTGGCTTCGGCGCTTCCTCCTACATCACGTCCATGAAATGATCCTCCTGAGATTGTTATTGTTGAGTGATCATTTGCAACTATACTGGCGGCTGCCTGAGTCACTTTTACATTATTTAAAACAACGGTACTTTTGTCTGCTCTTATTCCAAAGTTTAGTAGCGCATCGTCTTTACTATTCGATATCTTCACACCTTCTAGCTTGTTTTCACCGCTGTTACTGTTTAAGAAGCCGGCACCAACTAGAGAAGTTTTAATGGTTCCTCCAGTCATTTTTATTGCGCCACCATCGTTTGTTGTAAGTCCAATTTCACTATTACTAATCGTTGTTCCTTCAAGCAATTCAACTACACTGCCTTCGCCATTAGAAAATACACCAGACGATATATCGTCGTCATCTAGAGATACATCTGTAACATTTAGAGACACATTTGTGACCGTAATATGTCCGCCATTTTCAGCAACCAATGCATTACCTTTCCCCGTGACGGTTCCTCCCGTCATGCTGATGGTGGAGTTTGAACTGTTTGCATAGAGTCCAACGTTATCAGATGATGTAATGTTTGCATTGTTGGTTAAAGTGATGGCGCTGCCGTTTTGAGCAGATATTGTTGTATTTTGTGCATGAAATGATCCTCCTGAGGCTGTTATTGTCGAGTGATCATCTGCAACTAAGGCATTGGTTGCTTGCATGATGGTTACATCTTTTAAAGTGATGATACTGTTTTGGTCTGCTATTACTCCCAAGCTCAGTGGCGCATCGTCTTTACCACTTGATATTGTCACACCTTCTAGTCTGTTTTCATTGCTGCTGCTGCTTGAGAAGTCAGCACCAACTATAGAAGCTGTAATGGTTCCTCCAGTCATGTTGACTGCACCACCATTGTTTGCTGTAAGCCCAGTTCCACTACCACTAATCGTTGTTTTTTCAAGAAAAATCACACTGTTTGCGCCATTAGAAAATACACCAGATGACTTATCGCTATCATTTGTTTTTAGGGTAACATCTGTAACAGTAATATGGCCACCATCTTCAGCAGCCAAAGCACTAACTTGCCCAGTGACAGAGCCTCCCGTCATTGTGATGGTAGATTTTAAGCTTTCAGCATAGAGTCCAAAGCTCTCAGATGAAGTAATTTTTGCACCGTTTGTTAAAGTGATGGCGCTGCCGTTTTGAGCAGATATTGTTGCACCTTTTGCATTAAATAATCCTCCCGAGATTGTTATTGTCGAATCATGATCTGCAACTAAGGCATTGGTTGCTTGCATGACGGTTGCATCTTTTAAAGTGACGGTACTTTTATCTGCTTTTATTCCAAAGTTCAGTGGCGTATCGTCTTTACCACTCGATATTATCACATTTTCTAGTTTGTTTTCACGACTGTTACTGTTTAAGAATCCAGCACCAGCTGCAGAAGCTGTAATGGTTCCCCCAATCATCTTGATTGCGCCATCATTTTGTACTGCAAGCCCGATTGCACTACCACTAATTGTTGTCTTTCCAAGCAATTCAATTACACTATTTGCGCCATTAGAAAATACACCAGATGACGTATCGCTATCATTTGTTTTTAGGGTAACATCTGTAACAGTAATATGGCCACCATCTTCAGCAGCCAAAGCACTCCCTTTTCCCGTGACGTTTCCTTCTATCATTGTGATGGAGGAGTTTGAACCTTTTGCATAGAATCCAACATCACCAGACGATGTAATTTTTGCACCGTTTGTTAAAATGATGCTGCCGCCGTTTTGAGCAGATATTGTTGCATTTTTTGCATCAAATGATCCTCCTAAGACTGTTATTGTAGAATTATCTACAACTATAGCATTACTTGCTTGAGACACTATTATGTTTTCTAAAGTAACAGCGCTGTTTTTGTCTGCCATTATCCCAGCGATTAGCGGCATATCATCTTTATCACTCGATATGGTCACATTTTCTAGTCTGTTTTCACGGCTGTTACTGTTAGAGAAAAGAGCACCAGCTGCAGAAACTGTAATGGTTCCCCCAGTCATCTTGATTACACCACCGTTTTGTGCTTGAAGCCCGACGGCACTATCACTAATCGTTGTCTTTCCAAGTAATTCAATCATGCTACCAAGATCATCAGAAGCTACACCAAGTCCATCACCATTTGTTTTTAGGGTGACATCTGTAACAGTAATATGACCACCGTATGTTGTCGTTACTGCTTCCTCTTTCGCTGTGATGCTCCCTCCTGTCATTTCGATGATGGACTTTGAACCTTCCGCATAGAGTCCAGCATCATTATATGATGTAATTTTTGCACCGCCAGTTAAAGTGATGTTGCCGCCGTTTTGAGCAAATATTGTTGCTGTTTCTGCATCAAATGATCCTCCTAAGACTTTTACTGTGGAATCATATGCATCTATGGCAGTTTGTGCTTGCGTCACTGTTACATTATTTAAAGTGACATTACTGTTAGTTGCCTTGATTCCATTGATTAGTGGCGCATCATCTTTCCCACTTGATGTCACTACATCTTTCAGTTCGTTTTCTTTGCTCTTGCTATCCAAAAAGAATGCACCAACTTTGGACGCTGTAATGCTTCCCCCAGTCATTGCGATTGCGCCACTTTCTTGTGTTTTTAACCCGATTGTAGCATCATTGATCGTTGTATCAGACAATTCAATCACACTGTTTTCACCTTGCGACAATGCGCCGAATCCACTCTCAATTTTAGTACCCTTATTAGATGTATCAGGGTTATCCCCTTCTGTAGTAGGTGCACTTGTGGTATCTCCCTTTGCTGTTAGAGTACCACCCGTGACTTTAATATGACCACCGTCGTTTGTATACAATGCTGCGTCTTTTCCAGTTACGCTTCCCCCAGTCATTTTTATGGTGGTATTTTCATCATCGGCATGGAGTCCGTTACCATTAGATGAGGTAATGTTAGTACCGCCATCTACAGTAATGGTGGTGCCGCCCATAGCATATACGCCATCCATTTTACCTTCGAATGATCCTCCAGATACGATAACTTGAGAAACAACATCCGCAAGTATACCAGTTTCTGCTTGCTTAACAGTTACATTTTCTAAAGTGATTAAACTTTCGTTGTTTATTTCTATTCCAAGGAGTGATGATGCTTCATTTTTATTATCTGATATCACTACATTTTGCAGTATATTTCTACTATTCTTACTACCATCAATATAAACGCCGGTTTGAGAAGCTGTAATGTTTCCCCCAGTCAGGTTGATGTTAGCGCTGTCTTTTACAGAAACACCGAAACGAACATCAGAATCAGTGCCTTGAATATTTAAGCCATTTAATTCAAGCGCACTGTTAGCTCCTTCAACTGTTACAACATATTTATCGCTACCTGTGTCTGTATTTGTGTTTTCATTTCCAGTTACATTTACAGTACTGCCGGTGATTTTTCCTTTGTCTTTTACATAAATAGTCTCGTACGTTTTTCCGGATATATCTTTTTCTTCGTTGGCAACGCTAAGAGTTTCAGCATGTGCAGTGAACTGGATGTTGAATAGGATGATAGCAGTCGCAGCCGTGCATGATAAAAGGGATGTTTTATACACCAGTATTCTCCTTATGAGAGCCCCCAAATATTCATTTCCCCGCAAACTTCATAAGAAGAAGTGAAAATGGATAGTTGTTATTAATTTCGATAATTATTTTTATTTGGTAAGACATTTTTGGTTTTTTGTCAAAATTAAAAAATAAATAATATTAAATTTGTATGAATTTACATTTAATACACAATGTATTTTTACTTATTTATATTATATGAATAATAAATATTATTATAATAATTACATAATTTATATTATTTTTTATAAAGTAATAATATTATTATGTAATATTTATGCATTTTTATAGCTTATCAAAGTGAGTTATGACGGTAATACTCAAACATTGTTGCTAGCACTGTTGATTATTTATACCTTATTTATCATAGTATTCTAATATATTTGATCTTAATATCCAAAGGAGTTAGGTGCTCTAGTATAAGAATACATTTTTTCTCCTGTTGGGGATATTTTAATAGTATACGAACACTTGCTAGGTTTCTGATAAATGCCTAGTTTTTGATAAGCTGTTGATATATCAATGGCATTTGAGAGGGGCAGAGCTTATAAATCTCAATCAATTAAAGTGCTTGAAGTTGAAGGCTTGAAACTGATGGTTCTTTGATATCATTAAAGTGCGCCTTCATTGAAGAATAACCGCTTTCATTATTTTGAATTTTTGACACATTTTTGACAAGAAAATCTAAAAAAATTGCTTCTGAGGAATTTTTTATAAAAAAATATATAACGTTTTTATGGTGATAGGTTTATGAGATATAAAGTTGAATTGGTAATCACCGTGATTGCTTTTACTCTCTCTGGTTGTTTTAATCTTGATTCTGAAAAGTTAAGAAGGGACAATAGGCTTTATCATGATGCATTCATGGATTGGTCTATGAAAGAAAAGTCTCTTGCAAAAAATTATACTGCTATCATCATGGCTGATCCGCAACCGTGGCGTTTAAACTCTGGTGATGCCAATGGAATATCAAACAGAGAGCCGTGGTTAAAGATAAATGAGCAGGTTGCTGGCGTGATAAAAGCGCACAAGGCCGCGTTCCATATTGTCAATGGTGATCTGACGGAGTTTGGACAACAACAAAACTATGATGATTATGAAAATGTTTATAAAACTTTTGGAGCACCTGTCTATGAGGGGCTAGGGAATCACGATTATGCCAATAATGTTGGTAATTGTACAAATCCTCAAGAATTCAGTTTTTACAAAGATGCTTGTGCTATAAGTGCAGTTTCAAGAATGGTATCGGAAATCAAAAAATACCGTAGTCAATTATCGCATTTCAATGCAGATGTTACTGAAAGTTTGGTTCCCATTTCGGGTGGAAATATTCGCTCGATAAGGGGGAGTTTGAGTTATTCTTGGGATTATGGAGATGTTCACTATGTGCAGCTTCACAATTATCCAAGCTATACGGTTCGTTTGATGGGACAGTCTATGCAGGTGCAAATCAATAAATCTTTAGATTGGCTTAGGAACGATTTAGCTGCTGCTGATGCAAGAGGTAAAGTGACAATCATTAATTTTCATGATGCGCGTGCTGCTTCCATTGATGGTGAATCCTTTTTTATTCGTAAAAAGAATGCTAAAGATTTGTCGGTCTTTAAGTCAATTATTACCTCTCATAATGTTAAAGCAATCTTCGTGGGTCATACGCATTATCAGTCTTATTGCCGTGCGAAAAATGATAAGGTTTTTGGAAATATCCCTATCTATACAGCTGGTGCGCTTTTTAATGGAGATTATTACCTCATAGATGTGAAAGGAAAGACCATTCGCGTTAAAGCCTATAATGGAGAAATAGGAAAACCGCTTTTAATTAAAGATCTTGGTGTTATAGGGAAAGACACCCAATTTTCTGAAAGTTGCAGTAAGTTATAATAGGATTTTTCCTCTTTGTTTTAAAGCATGAGAAAAAAAGTATATTGTGTGTGCGTGTGGACTTGAAGAAGCGATGGGGGGGTTTAAGTTTCACTTAGAAATAGAATGAAAAATCAGAAATCTTTTTTCAAAGATGATAAGATTTCAGGTTATGCGCTATAAGTGGAATAGTTTAATGTAAACGGAGCTTTAATACAAAGCGAAATAATGGTTTGTTATTCTATTAGTTTGTTGCAGTATAATTATCAAATTATGCCCTTTGTTAGAGATTTATAATACCTACTCATTTGCAACTCTTTTTTTCATAAGAAAAGCTTTTTGTTTTGATCAATTTTTTATTTATAATCTTCAAACAATTGATGTTTTGTGATGCTGTATAATTTCTCTTAATTAACCGTATGAACTTTTAGTTGTATTACAATTTTATCTTCTTCTTTTATACGTAAGTAAATAGATACAATAATACGATACAAATATTAGAGTCTGTTTATAGCGGTTATGGTCTCATGCAATTATCCTTAGATGACTCTCACATGTCTTGGCAGTTTTATCTTTGCTTTGAGAGAAGTGTAAAAAGGGCATTTTAAGAAGTTTCAGTTTAGAAAGAGCTTTTTTGTCCGCGAAAAGCTCTCTGAGTGTGCTAGGGCAAGTATGGAACAAGCCGGAGAAGATTTAGCAAGTTGGATTGTTAATGGTTTTATGGGCACCATCTCACAATTGACGGATTTTTGTAAATCTTTACCTCACCGCATTAAGGGGTGGATTGGG
>NZ_JBHINE010000130.1:0-610 GCF_042194715.1 Bartonella sp. CM120XJJH
GGTGCTGATCCCGAAAGCAAAACAATGAATTCTGGAGCAGAAATAGTCAATTTTAGTATAGCAACTTCTGAGAGCTACACAGATAAAAAGACTAATCAAAAAGTAGAGAAAACAGAATGGCATTCAGTTGTGATTTTTAATCCACATTTGGCAAAAATTGCACTTCAGTATCTCAACAAAGGTTCAAAGGTTTACGTAGAAGGCAAATTACAGACACGCAAATGGCAAGATAAAAATGGGCATGACCGTTATACAACAGAGATTGTCTTACCACAATTCAAAGGCGAGTTGTATTTGCTTGATGCCAAAAAAGATCAATCGGCATCCCCTACCCCTTCACCTATTACTTCTCAAAATTATGCTATCGCTTCAGGGGCTGCTGATCATAGTGCACTCATTAATAATGATAGCATACCATTCTGATTGAAAAAAATATGACAAAAAGAAAAAAACGTGCAAAACGCGGACGTCCTCGGATTAAAGGATGTATCAGAGAACCAAATGGACGCATCTCACGAGCAAAAACACCGCATGAACCCATGGATAAATTGGCAATTGAAATGCGTGCCAAACGCTTCTGTTTGACCATAGAAGAGGCTAAAAATCCGCT
>NZ_JBHINE010000131.1:0-294 GCF_042194715.1 Bartonella sp. CM120XJJH
TCAGAGAAGATAACCAGTCTTGTTGAAGCGGATGCAGAAGCTCTTTCTGGCTTGCCCTATGTTTCTGGTGTAACGCCTCAGATTTCAGCAAGTTCTACGATTCGTTTTGGTTCCGGTGAAGCTAATGCTGTAATTGCTGGGGTGGGAGAACAATTTTTTCAAACACAAGGGCTTAGAGCTGTTGAAGGACAATTGTTTGATCACAAAAGTGTCCATGATCGGGCGGTTGATCTCGTGATTGAGAAAGAAGCGTTGTCTGTTCTTTTCCCCCATAGCCATGAAAGCCCCCTTGGA
>NZ_JBHINE010000131.1:367-608 GCF_042194715.1 Bartonella sp. CM120XJJH
ATACGTTGCATATCTATTTGCCCTATACAACCGTGCAAACTCGTTTTCTTGGGACCACGCAGGTTCGTGCCATTATGGTTAAGATTACTGATGAGATTGATTCACATTTAGCAGAGACTATGGTGCGACGTTTTCTCATTATGCGCCATGGAGGGGAAGATTTTTTTATTAGAAATTCCGAATTTTTTCGTGAACGTATCATGGAGAGTACGCATATTTTAACGCTTTTAGTGTCTTCAAT
>NZ_JBHINE010000132.1:0-607 GCF_042194715.1 Bartonella sp. CM120XJJH
TTTACAACATACTCAGTAAAACTACAAAAGGATTGCCTACAAGCAAATATGAAGACTACAAAATCAAACTCATAACAGAGCGCTTAACAAGAGAAACAAGCCCCTATTATGAAACTGAAGATATGCGTTGGGGTATTGAACATGAAGAAGACGCCTTGAGAGAATATAGCTTCATTTATGATGCCGATATAACAAAATGCGGTTTTATCCAACACCCCACAATCCAAATGGCGGGGGCTAGCCCTGATGGTCTCATTGGAGAAGACGGTTTAATCGAAGTCAAATGTCCGAGATCAATAACACATACGCGTTTTTGTATAAGTGACGAAATCAAACCAGAATATCACGCACAAATGCAATTCCAAATGGCTTGTACAGAACGAAAGTGGTGTGATTTCGTAAGTTATGACCCACGTTTTGCAGGAGAATCCTTTCACTTGCGCATGAAAGTCAAGCGTGTTCTCCGTGATGATCAACAAATTGAACAGATCAATCAAGCGGTTGAAGCCTTTTTAGCAGAGATAGAACGAGAGATAAAACAACTCTCAACAAAAGCTGCTTAAACCTATGGGGGTGTTTTGTTCCCCGCATATCTACAAGCACCCCC
>NZ_JBHINE010000133.1:0-603 GCF_042194715.1 Bartonella sp. CM120XJJH
AAGATAATTCACTTTTTGTATGTTGAATGAGACCCCCTCAATACGATAAATTTTTCTCATTTCAAACCCATCGAGGAACATTTGTAAATCTTTATTAATGAGAGAGTACGCCATGTTTTTGAGTACCGGTGGGATAATAGTGCGCAAAACCATCGCAATATTTGTCTTGCTTCATGCCAAAGTGTGAAAACAATGCGTACATTTTTCAACCTAGTTGAAACTACGCAACAACAATACAAGCAATAAGCCGGTACCAACACACACCTTACCAGCTCGTGGATGTTGCCAACAAGCCCCTTGGCACTTAAAATGATTCATAAAAGTATTTTCTCTTCTTTCTTGGACAGTTTCACTCTCCACGGCTCTTCCCGTTTATCACCCGCAAGAAAATGATTTTTATTGATTCAACATCAAACAGGTTTAGAATGAGAGAATCTACGATATTCGGCGTTCTCATTCAACATACAAAAAGTGAATTATCTTTATAAATCAATGCAATACAGTACAAAAGTATAGAGTTAAAAAATTGTTTATACAGATTTTTATTGTCAAAAGATCTTTCCAATGAAATTTCTAAGACATTAAACGCTATTTTAGCCCATT
>NZ_JBHINE010000134.1:0-277 GCF_042194715.1 Bartonella sp. CM120XJJH
ATTTGCCAACTTGTGGGTGTTGCAACAGCCCTTGGCACTTAAGATGGTTCATAAAAGCCATTTTACTCCTTTCTTATACAGTTTTATCCCCACACTCATCCCGCTTTTGACGTACAAGGAGATGGTTTTGATTGATTCAAGATAAACAAGTTTGAAATGAAAGAATCTTACGATATTCAGGACTCTCATTCAATATGCAGAACAGAGAATTATATTTATAAATCAGTATCTTGACTTATAAGAAAGTTTCATCATTTCTATTGTGAACGAGAATATC
>NZ_JBHINE010000134.1:323-603 GCF_042194715.1 Bartonella sp. CM120XJJH
AGTAGATGTTATCGCTCTTTTTTCTTGAGTGCTGATTTTCTTCATTAAAGATGTTGGGCTCATCACTAGATAAATCAATATATGTGTTCCCATTATTGGAGAAAAGATTTCACATATCTTTTAAGGACTGTACTCATACAAGAGACGATGCAATTTAAAAGCTATAAAATAATAATGGTGGCTGGCACAGATTTATGATTTTATAACTGTAAAAATGGTATTTTATATACACGACATTTTATAGCTTTAAATAATTAGATTTTTTAATAAGGAGGGAAAA
>NZ_JBHINE010000135.1:0-599 GCF_042194715.1 Bartonella sp. CM120XJJH
ATTAAGGAAGTTTCTGAAGGAGTAGCGCAGGATTCTTTGAATTGGAGTAATGAAGCCAATGCCTTTGTAGCGCGTCATGAAAAGAGCAAAGAAGAAAAAGGCAGGGCTGTAAGGACACAGGAAAACAGTAGAATTACATTTCTTGCCAATGGTGAGATTAGCGCTAAATCAACGGATGCTGTCACGGGTAATCAGCTTTTTGAAACGAATGATAAGTTTGTTACTTATTTAGGGGGCAATGCAGCTTTTAATAATGGTGCATTTACAGGTCCAACCTATAGTTTATCTGAGATTGATACAGATGGTAAGATAACAGCGAAACCTTTTACCAATGTCGGTTCAGCTTTTGAAGGACTTGATACAAATATCAAGAATGTCAATCAGAGGATTAAGGAGGTTTCTGAAGGAGTAGCACAGGATTCTTTGTTATGGAGCAATGAAGCTCAGGCGTTTGTTGCGCGTCATATAAAAACAGAAACACAAGATGGCGAAATTATAACGAAACAAGAAAATAGCAAATTGAAGTTTTTATTGGATGGAGAAATTTCTAAAGGTTCGACAGAAGCGATTACCGGCAACCAGCTTTATTCAATGAATCA
>NZ_JBHINE010000136.1:0-594 GCF_042194715.1 Bartonella sp. CM120XJJH
TCCGCCGAACTCTTTCAACAATCCTTAGCGGTTTTAAATAGGCGTTCGGCACAAGCCTATGCTGGACAAAAAAGAGGTATGATGGGCTTTGAAGCGCTTGGCATTTCTGTCAAAAACACTTCTGGAAAACTCAAATCCACTTCTGTCTTGTTGGAAGAAATTACCGACAAGATGAGTAAGATGAAAAATCAAGCACAAAGACAGCATATTGCTGCTCTGTTGTTTGGTGGTGATGGTAAAGAAATGGCTACCATGCTTGCACAAGGCATGGCGCCCATAAAAGAGCTCTTTGCAAAGGCGCGGAAAGGAAAATGGCTGATAGGTGCCGATGTCGCACGCTATGCAGCGGACTTAAGTGACAAGATGGGAGCCTTTAAGAAAAAAATAGGCGGTATCGCGAGCTTTATTGGCGCACGTTTCATGCCCGTCATCAATGATATGATTGACGGTTTTTCAAAGTTGATTGATGAAAACCGCGACCTCATTCAAACAACCGTTGCTGGATGGGCAAAAACCTTAAAAAAAGTCTTTAATGATTTGCTTAATCCTACCTCTGATTTGAGAAAAGGTATCAGTGATCTCACAGAGAGGATT
>NZ_JBHINE010000137.1:0-254 GCF_042194715.1 Bartonella sp. CM120XJJH
GCTTGTTGATGAATAGGTTTTTATATCTGCTTGTTGCGTGAGGGGACGTTTTTCAAAAGGGTGTGGGGTGGTGGTTTTCTTTTGCTGCTGTCATTTGTTTGTACGAGAGATTTATACGGGGGCGGGGATTTTGCGGGGGCTGTGCGAGGGATTTTGTGGGAGTGGTGTGTGTCGTTCTCTTTGTGGTTCTGGCTTCTTTAAAGGATGGGCGTTTTGTTGCATGATGGGCATTCTTTCTGATTTTATTGCTGTGG
>NZ_JBHINE010000137.1:327-594 GCF_042194715.1 Bartonella sp. CM120XJJH
TTTATTTATATTTATGTGGGGAGGTATTTGAGGGATCATGAAAGGAAGAAATTTTTTTAAGAGGATGGGGTTTGGGGGGCTTTATTGGCGGGGATCTCATGTTGTTTATACGGTTGCTGAACGCATGGGGTGGCGCTGGCTTTGGTTCTTAATCCCGTGAGGGTATCCTTTTGGGTTTTGTCATTGGGCTGGTTTATAGAGGTGTAAAGCATCTTGTTATGATTTGGCTTTAGAGCCTTGAAAAGAGAGGGGTTTTGTCGCCTGGTG
>NZ_JBHINE010000138.1:0-590 GCF_042194715.1 Bartonella sp. CM120XJJH
CAAAGCTTTTACAGCTTTCAAAATTTCCTGCTGTGCATATTTATATGGGGTATCATTTAATTTTGCTAGATCTAATTTTTTCCTGATAAAAGTTGGGAAAGGAAGCTCTCTAGATGAGATCTATACTCAAAATTGGCGCAATGCCCATTTGCAGCGATAAGGAGTTCTTTTGTTTCCAGTAAGGGCACCCATTGGAGGGTTGTGAGTGGGCGAAGAGTGATTTCATTTTCAATCTCAGAGACGTCAACAAGAGGGCGACCGATGCATAAACGTGAACTTGTATCACAAATTAATTGAGAAACCAGCATATGGCGTTTTAAGGTACCATTTGCGATGGCGGAGTTTAGTGCAGAGTGTTGAAAAGCATTATCAGGGTTTAAATTTGCTCTTCCTGATGCGCGGATATCATGTCGCGTTCGATCATCAAGATGGAGTAAATGCGTGACATAATTTTTATGATGTTGTGCATCGTGTGCTGTTTCCCAAAAGGCAATATTGATATTTGCCGCGATATTTTTTCCAGTTTCAGCAACGTGGAAAGCATCATGGGGAAAGTAGGCAACACGGTCTGTACGGTTTTGCAGCGCAAT
>NZ_JBHINE010000139.1:0-266 GCF_042194715.1 Bartonella sp. CM120XJJH
CTTTATCCACCCAATGGTTGGCGGTGTAAATGCAGTGTGCGACAGGTAAGCCGTTATGAAGCAGAAGATTTAGGCTATGAAGAGGGGGTAGAGCCACTTCATGTTGAAAAGCAGGTTTGGCACAATAAGCGAACGGGGAAAATTGAGAAGATACCAAAGGGGATTGATCCTGGTTGGCATTTGAACCCTGGGAAACATCGCGCGCAAAACTTAAGCAATTTTTTGAGTGATAAAGTCTCTGTGATGGGGGACAATGACAAACGCAT
>NZ_JBHINE010000139.1:334-589 GCF_042194715.1 Bartonella sp. CM120XJJH
CCGATACCACAAAAGGTGCGTGATGTTTTTGCAGCGGAAAATTCTCTTATTCGCTTATCCGCAGACAGTGTGAAACATATTTTGTTAGAGCATCAAGCGCGTGATCTTCGCTTGGATGATTTTCGGGGCGCCATTCAAACACTCATTCGCCCCCATGGTGTTATTAGACGAAAAGATGCACAGAGTGTTGTGTTTTTGGGTGAAAATGGTGGGGCATGGTGGCGCTTTGCAGTCAAATGGGTAGCAAGCAAACAA
>NZ_JBHINE010000014.1:0-57236 GCF_042194715.1 Bartonella sp. CM120XJJH
CATGTTTTATCTCCTTGAATATGCTGGAGATACAATGTCTTTTTGCCAATTATGTTCCAAAAGGGATAAAGAGCCGCTAAAAAGGGATAGGAAAAATCTAAAATTAAGATCGAGATCATCATGGCAAGGCATTTTCTTTTAAAACTCTTGTTTAAAGCGCGTTCATAGAGAGTTTTTGTTGATCATAAAAAAGGGCGTGGAAACGACAAGGCACGCCTATTAGGCTTTATACGTTCATTATAATATGGATGCTTTTTTGTTTATATTCTTTCATAAATTTGAATTTTTGTCTCATGATAATGTCTTGGTCGATAAACATGTGATAAGCGTTACGAATGGGAATATATTTATGTTTCATAAATAAAAACACATTTTATATAGAGAGCCCTTTCTTTGTGTTTTCGCTATTGTATTTTTTTGACAAATGCTTTTCTTTTTGATTGTATCAAAAAGTTTAAAGAGAGACCTTGTTAGGATATAAAATGTTTTGTTCAACTTTTTTTAAAAATCGTGAAATCTATGGACCACTTTGTATTGGTTTTGATCCGAGCCATAAAGTTTTGCAATCATGGAATTTAAGCTGTGATTATAAAGGTCTAAAAGATTTTTGCGATATCCTCTTAACAGCGGTTGTGGGTAAAGTGGGGATGATAAAGCCTCAAGCAGCATTTTTTGAGCTATATGGAGTGGAAGGGCTTCAAATTCTCAAAGAACTTATTGAAAATGCGCAGGCACAAGGTTTGTTGGTTCTCGTTGATACGAAAAGAGGGGATATTGGCTCTACTGCTGAGGCTTATGGTAAAGCTTGGCTGGGTCCAAGTAGTGCGTTCAAAGCTGATGCCATAACTGTCAATCCCTTTTTAGGATTTGATGCTCTTATTCCTCTGATAAAAGTTGCAGAAGAAACAGGAGCAGGGGTTTTTGTGGTTGTTCAGTCTTCTAATCCAGAGGGGAAACAAATACGAAATGCGCTTATTGGTGATCAAACGGTTTCTGCTCATTTGGCGCAGCGTATTTTTGAATATAATAGCCAATCTTCAAGTCAATATCATTATATTGGTCCTATTGGGGCAGTGATTGGAGCGACATTGGGAAATGAAGCAAAAGATACAATCGAGCAGTTAAAAAATAGTCTGTTTCTCGTTCCTGGCATTGGGGCTCAAGGGGGAACAATAACACAATTGACTCAGCAGTTTCCACAAAGACTTTGGCAGAATGTTATTCCCTCTGTATCACGCTCTATTACAGATGCTGGACGAAATAGTGTTGATTTAAAAAATGTCATCAATCATTTTGTAGAACAAGCGCAAAGCACACTGATATCTTGAGGATTTTTGCTTCTGTAATCAATCTGAAAAGTTCTGAGAAAGAAGGCTTTTTAGGAGGGGGCTTCCAGTTTATCCAGAATCAGCAGTTGCTTTGTGATTTCTTTCAAAAAGCACGGATGTCTTTTCATTGAATGTTAAGCGGGCATTTCATGTTGAGCAAGAGGCTATGCTCTTATTGAAAGTGCAAATATTTTCAGCAGATTGCCTTAAGGGTGAAGGCTTACATCTTTTAAAAGCAAAAGCTTATGCATATTGTTACCAGTTTCCAGTTGATAAAGTTATTGCAGCGTTTGTTTCTATAAGATAGACAAACATTATCTGTGAATACATATTGTTGTTAGAGAAAAACATGTCATCAAAACAAGAAAAAACCAAAGCCCGTTTACCCCGTGGTTTTGTTGATCGTACAAGTGCACAGTTGTATGCCGCTGAAACTATGATTGCGCAAATTCGTGAAGTTTATGAACTTTACGGCTTCGAAGCATTGGAAACACCGATTTTTGAATATACGGATGTGTTGGGCAAGTTTTTACCGGATGAAGATCGTCCCAATGCGGGCGTTTTTTCCCTACAAGATGATGATGAGCAATGGATGTCTTTGCGCTATGATCTAACGGCGCCTCTTGCTCGTTATTTTGCTGAGAATTTTGAAACGTTACCAAAGCCTTATCGCAGTTATCGTCTTGGCTTTGTTTTTCGCAATGAAAAACCAGGTCCAGGGCGGTTTCGGCAATTTATGCAGTTTGATGCGGATATTGTTGGAACACCAACCGTTGCAGCTGATGCCGAAATTTGTATGATGGCAGCGGATAGTTTGGAAAAATTAGGCATTCACCAGCATGATTATGCCATTCGCTTGAATAACCGAAAAATTCTGGAAAGTGTTTTAGAGTTGATTGGTTTGGGGGAAAGGGAGCAGATTGAAAGACGCTTAACTGTTCTTCGGGCAATGGATAAACTGGATAAATTTGGTCCTGAAGGCGTGCGTTTGCTCTTGAGCAAGGGGCGTTTGGATGAAAGTGGTGACTTTACAAAAGGGGCAGAGCTTAAGGATAAAGAGATTGAGTGTATTCTTTCCTTACTGACTGTAAACGCGAAAACGGCAGAAGAAACGCTTGAGGCTCTCAGACAAGTCGTTGGTCAGAGTGCTCAGGGGCTTGAAGGCGTTCGCGAGCTTGAAGAAATGCAAGCAATTTTTGTCGCTAATGGTTATCACAATCGCATTAAAATTGACCCTTCGGTGGTTCGTGGATTAGAGTATTATACGGGACCTGTTTTTGAGGCGGCATTGCTTTTTGATGTTCTCAATGATGATGGGCAAAAAGTTGTTTTTGGTTCTGTTGGTGGTGGGGGGCGCTATGACGGATTGGTGGCACGCTTTCGTGGTGAAAATATTCCGGCAACAGGTTTTTCAATCGGGGTTTCGCGTTTGATTGCTGCTTTGCAAAATCTTGGAAAGTTGCCTATGAAGGAGACAACAGGACCCGTTGTGGTGTTGATGATGGATAAAGAACCAGAGGCAGTTGCGCGCTATCAAAAAATAGTGATGCAGTTGCGTGATGCGGGAATTCGTGCTGAGCTCTATTTGGGGGCATCGGGGATAAAAGCGCAGATGAAATATGCAGATCGACGTCAAGCGCCTTGTGTGGTGATCCAAGGTTCACAAGAACGTGAGAGTGGAAAAATACAGATTAAAGATTTGATTGAAGGGGCGCGTTTATCTCATGAGATCAAAGATAATCAAACATGGCGTGAAAGTCGACCAGCACAAGTGACGGTTGATGAAGAGAATTTGGTTCAAACAGTACAAGATATTTTAGCAGTCCAAAAACGATAATGATAAAAGGTTTATAGAAGCGATAGCTTGAAGTATTCTGGAAATTTGAGATTCAATTTTTAAAATCTGTACTTTTCTTGTTTAGGCGGACTTACGTATGCGTTTAAAATCGCGTTTTTTGAGCTGGTATGGCATAAAAGAGAATTTTTTTAAGAGGTAAATAAGCTCCATTTACTAAAAACGTGTCCTTCTGAGGATGCGATGATAACATCTTGGTGAACAAAAAAATTGAGGAACTCAAGAGGTTTAGGGAATACTTTCCCAAAAGTTTATAAAAATATTGACAGTTCATATTGGCTTCATCTTTGAATTCTCATCTATGAGCATCAAATTCTTTGATGTTCTCTTCTTGGACATTACAAAATCTAGCATTATTGCAAAAGAAGGGAGAACGAGAGCGTTTTATCCTAAAAGACTTTTTAAGCTTCAAAAAACAATGGAATGACTTAAATCGAACAATTTTTTACAGGAGCATGGTGGGATGAATTGTAAGCTGCCATAATGGTAACTGACTGATAATGTGCATTATTTCAATAAAATCAATTCTTTAATGGAGAAATGAAAATGGCCCAATATGATTTTACCGTGCTCTATGAACGAAATCCCTTTATTCTTGAAAGACCTGAGAATATTGGAAAATCATTTAAACTCCCTCCTTCAAACTTCGGATTTGAAAATCTTCCGCAAATTACCTTTTCAGGAGCGTCCGATAGCCGGCGTATGATTTTTGGGCTATCATTTAGTGGTATGAAAGCATTTTTGGTGATGTTGTGGCAAGTAGGGAAAATGTCAGATGAAGATGATGTGGATTTATGGTTTGATCAGATAACATTGGATCATGATATTCTTGAGGAATTTTTGACTTGCGATCTTTCAATTCAAGAACCAGAATATCTTGATTTTGAAAGTTTTAAAGAAGGTATCAAAGAATTAGAAACAAATAAAATTGTAGCGAAGGGGACAAAAAAAGATTGTTATTTCATTAATCCAGATATTTTTGGTCTTCCTGAATGTGATGAAGATTTTGAGTTCGATGAAGAGGAAGAGATAGAAGAGGAAGAAATGAAAACACATTTTATGGTAGAATATCCCAATAAACGCCTTCTTTAATCGTTTCTCTCTTAGAGAAAAATAAAAGCTTAGAATAAATGGCTATGAGAACAGCAATGAGTCCGTTTATGGTATGTGGATTGGAATGTTTGCGGGTTTTGTTTTGATTTAATATTCTTCATGAACGGTTTTTTATGCAGAGCAGTTTTTATGTCATATTTACTTCTTTTTATGAGACATGGGGTAATTTGAACTGTGCGCCTCTTCAAACAAATGTTTGATCTGTATTTTCTTTCTTGATGCTATTGTGAACCTTGCAGTAATGATGTTCATAGTTTTTGTGTTTGAGAGCGTTTACGAGACGCATGTTTACTCTTTTTTATCGTTTATTCACATGCCAATTCCACGTGCTAATGAGCAAGAAAATAGTTTTAAGGGATTCGATATAAGAAGGGATAAAATAAAACAGTCTTATGATATTCAGCTTCTCTCATTCAATATGCAAAATGATAAATTATCCTTATAAATCAAATTATTGTTTGACATAAAGTTTTTTTCAATATGAGAAATTTACATTGTTCTTGCATATTTCATCGATACGTTAGCTCTTGATGTTTCTGAGAGAGTTTTTGCATGAATTTGCACATTTCGCAATTGCATTCTCATTTTTTGATCGTGTGCAACAGTTTTTAGCTTTTTATTCTTTTAGCACGATGATTGGTTTGGATTTTTTTTACTGGAAATTTTCCAAGCTTTTGCAAAGTCGTTAAAACGTGAAATATTTATTGAAAAAATTATTGCTGGAATATTTTTTCACTGAAAAAGCACAATCAACTTATAGTGTTCGCCTTGACAAATAGATGTTGCAAAAAATAAACGACACAAATTTCCGGAGGAGGAAGGTTTGTGTCGTAAAATTTTGTTTAAATGGATAATTTTTGGGCTGGATTAGCTTTTCAAGGCTTTTAAAACATTTTGTGGTGAAGAAACTTCATAAGGATCTGCTGCACAATTATCTGAAAAACCTGCTTCTTCAAACCATTTCTCAACCACACCATCATTAATAACGGCAGCATAGCGCCATGATCGCATGCCGAAACCAACATTGTCTTTTGCAACTAGCATACCCATTTTGCGTGTGAATTCACCAGAGCCATCGGGAATTAATTTCACGTTTTTGATATTTTGTGTTTTTCCCCAAGCATTCATGACAAAAGCATCATTGACGGAAAGGCAATAAATTTCATCAATACCAGCTTGTTTAAATTCATCATAGAGTTTTTCAAAGTCAGGCAGCTGAAAGGTTGAACAAGTAGGGGTAAATGCTCCAGGAAGAGAAAAAAGAATAACACGTTTTCCTTTAAAGTAAGCATCGCTGTTAACTTCTTGCCACCGATAAGGATTGTTTCCATCTATTGATTCATCGCGTACGCGTGTGTGGAATGTTACATTGGGAACTGTTTTTTTCATCATCTTGATGCTCCTGTATTCTTTTACAAAAATTTTGTTTTAAAACAGCCTTCGTCTTTAAAAACATATGGCAAAAAGCGTTTTAAATAAAAGGGCTTCTTTAAAAATTCTGACTTCTAACGAGTGTGCAAATATTTCACACTTCCGTCAAGTAGAATTAATGGTCGACTTTGGATACTCTTCACCTTAAAATTAAAGGAAAGAATATAAAGGTATGACCATGACCATAAAGACAGTTTTAACCACGGCTTTTGAGGGGCAAAAACCGGGAACGTCTGGTTTGCGCAAAAAAGTGTCTGTTTTTCAGCAACCCCATTATGTAGAAAACTTTATACAGTCTCTTTTTGATAACATTGGGCCTCTTGAAGGAAAAATGTTGATTCTTGGGGGGGATGGTCGCACTTTTAATCGCACTCTTCTTCAGATTGTGTTGAAGATGGCGGCGGCGCATGGTGTTTCTTGTGTTAAAATGGGAAGGGGGGGTATTCTTTCTACACCTGCTGTTTCGCATCTTATTCGTAAAACTCATGCCCATGGTGGACTTATTCTTTCTGCAAGCCATAATCCTGGTGGTCCAGAGGGAGACTGTGGTATTAAATACAATGTTTCCAATGGTGGACCCGCTCCTAATTCTTTATGTGATGCTATTTTTGCAACATCGCAACGTCTTTCCTTTTATAAAATTCTTGAAGCACCAGATATTGATTTAGATAGGCAAGGTACGATCTTTATGGGAGCTATGCGGATTGATATTATTGATCCTGTCGCTGATTATGTTGCTTTGATGCAGGAGCTTTTTGATTTTGACTGTATTGCCAATGCCGTTGCTCGAGGTCTTACTTTACGGTTTGATGCCATGCATGCGGTAACAGGGCCGTATGCTCATGAAATTTTTGAAAAATGCTTAGGATTTTCTAAAGGGACGGTGGTTAATGGTATTCCCTTGCCAGATTTTGGAGGTGGTCATCCAGATCCAAATTTGGTTTATGCTAAGGCTCTTTATGATTTATTGATGTCAGAGCAAGGACCAGATCTTGGCGCAGCCTCTGATGGTGATGGAGATCGTAACCTCATTATTGGTCGTGGGCAATTTGTCTCGCCTTCGGATTCTTTGGCTATTATGGCTGAATATGCACACCTCATTAAAGGATATCGAAAAGGTGTTGTGGGGATAGCGCGTTCTATGCCGACGGGGCGTGCTGCTGATCTGGTTGCGGAAAAACACGGATTAAACTTTTTTGAAACGCCAACGGGATGGAAGTTTTTTGGAACTCTTTTAGATGCTGGGAAAATAACCTTTTGTGGTGAAGAAAGCTTTGGAACTGGCTCTCATCATATCCGCGAAAAAGATGGTTTATGGGCTGTCTTATTTTGGTTAAATCTTTTAGCGGTAACAGAAAAAACTGTCGCACAAATTGTTCAACAGCATTGGCACAGCTATGGGCGTTTTTACACGTTACGGCATGATTATGAAGAAGTCGAAGCAGATAAAGCTTTGGTATTACTAGAGAATTTGCGGGAGCACTTACCACATGCAGGAACTGAAATTGCTGGCTTTTTCGTCAAAAAAGCAGATGATTTTACATATCATGATCCTGTTGATCAGAGCGTTAGCACGCGGCAAGGTATTCGTATTTTTTTCGAGAATGGGGCACGGTTGGTGGTCCGTTTATCGGGAACAGGGACGTGTGGTGCTACTTTACGACTTTATTTTGAACAATATGAAAGTGATCTGCGCAAACACAATTTTAATCCGCAAGAAGTTCTCCAACCTTTGCAACAGGTGGCACTAAAACTGTTAAACATACAACAAGCATTGGGACGAGATCGTCCTGATATTATCACCTAAGATCATTGGAATGTTTTTTGTAAAGCTATGATGATTGATCACATGGGGTATGATTTTAGGGGCGTGATTTCTTTGCTATAAGAGAGAACCTCCATTTTCAAGCTCGCTTTGTTTTTTCCTTTTTTACATGTCAATTGGATTCCTAAAACTGCGGGTTTCTTAAAACCGAATGCTGTAGGTAATTATAATCAAGCATAATCGGGGAATTTATGTCCAATGGTTTCTAATGGTTTGATAGCAATGTTTGTTTAATAGGGGGATATTCCTCATGTAAAACAAAATACGATCATTGTTGCACCTTTCATATGGTTGTTTTAAAGAAGGCGTCTTTCTTAAAACACTAAAAACGCATCTTATGCGTGTTGCTTTTGAAAGGGATAAGCGGACATCCATTGAGCAGCACCATTTTTACGCTTATGAGAGAGTAGGTCGGCATCATCATTCACTTTGCCCGCTTTCAATGTTGGCTCTTATATTTGAGAGTATTTAGTATTTTGAATAATCGTTTTACACGGATCTTCCTATTTGTAACATGCAAGTAAAAGGCTTTGGTTTATTCAATGTAAAAGGGGTTGAGAGAATCTCATTTTATTTATTGGCTCTCATTCAATATACAAAATCATTAACTATGATTATAAAGCAGTCTGTTCTCTAATTATGACTGTTATCTTTACTTAAATAAAAGGTTAAGTTGAAGGCATCATTTTCTTGTTTCTCAGTTTTTAGCTCTTTGAGAGCGTTTTATTCAGAGATGTTCTTTTTCTAATTGTTTTTTATTCATTCGTTAATTGCATTGGTGATGTATAAGAAAATGATTTTGATTCATTTATGAGAAAAAATGAAGTGAGTAAATTTTATGATATGCGGGGGGCTCCTTGACGTTGTATAATGATCAATCATTTTTATAAACTCATGTATGGTATGTGATGATAGCATTCATGAACACAGTTGGCAGATGAGGGTTGAAACAAAGAGAAATGTTTTTCTAAAATATGGACAATAAGCACTTCTTGCTTTATGACCAGTCATAATGAACGATTTTTCTTTTAAAAGGGGAATTTATGACCCAATATCCCAAATGTCCTCGTTGTGATTGTCTTTATACTTATGAAGATGGTGAAAATTTTGTGTGTCCTGAGTGCGCACATGAATGGCCACAAAAAAACGATGATACGGTTCTTTCCGATACTGTTTATGATGCCAATGGTCAGATTTTAACAAACGGAGATACCGTTATGGTGATAAAAGATCTGAAGGTAAAAGGCGCTTCATCTGTTTTAAAAGGTGGTACTAAGGTAAAGAATATTCGCTTGGTGGATGGGGATCATAATATTGATTGCAAAATTCCAGGGATTGGTCAGATGAGCTTAAAGTCAGAGTTTGTGAAAAAAGTTTAAGCCTTTATCCTCTTGCAATTGTTTTTGGATTTTATTGGTTTTCTGTTTTTACATTCTTCTCTAATTGGGCATATTTTTCTCCAATGGCTTCTTTTCTTGTTTCACAGATTACACCAATCAGATAGAGGCAATATGTTTTCTTTCATTGCAAAGCCGTGTATCGCAGAGGAATAGTGACTCGATCTTTTCTTTTAATATGCGGTTATGGGTGAAGTTGGATGTTGAATTGCATGCAATAGTAAAAGTATGCGCTTTATGAGAAGAACTATGCGGTAAAGTAGATAAACTTATTCTTGCTGAATTAAAGAAATATTCTCATTTTTTTATCAGATAATTTCTCAAATAACTATAATAGATTTGGCTTCAATGTATTTATTTTTTATGGGTAGTTACACCGTTTGCATCATGTTTATGGAAATGAGATTGAAAATGATAGAGGGGGAATTCTTGATTTTAAGAATGGAAAAAGGAAGCTATGATCTTGATAAGGTCGTATTGCCATGCATTTTCCAGCTATTAGAACAGCCTCTTATAAAAGTATGCATGAGAGCTATTAAAATAGTTTTTATTATTATCCAGTTTGTGCTGTGTAAGCGGATGGTTTTTATTGATGCAATAAAAACAGAATTGAAATAAGAAGAATGTCAGAATTCTCATTCAAGTTGCAAAATGTAATCTTTGTCGATTATATGATGTAACATATTGATTTATAATGATAAAGTTGCGTATTCATGTTGAATTAGAACCCCGAATAACGTGGGATTTGCTCATTTCAAATCTCTCCCATGTTGAATCAATTAAAATCACTTTCTTGCACACCACAAGCGGGGCTGGCGTGTGGGTAAAAAACTGTACAAGAAAGGATTAAAAATGGCTCTTATGAACCGTCTTAAGTGCCAAGGGCTGTCGCAACATTGGGGGCTGGCAAATATAATTGATGGTGCCGGCTTGCTACAAAAAGTATTTTGCATGATTTTATCGTTGGGGAAGCTGAAAAATATGGAGCAAATGGGTACTCTATTTTACAATGTTTTTTTTGGAGTTTTCTTTTTTTGTAACGGGTCGTGTTTAATTGCATGATAAGATTATGCAATTAAATAAATTTAAAGTGCATGCCCATGCCTTGTACTTCTGTGGACGTCATTATTGGTTTGTTGAAACAACTTATGCTTTTTAAAGGGGGCTTTGAAATCTTTTTAAGGCATATGTGGAGGTGAAAGGTGAGTGAAGGTATCATTATTGGACAGATTGTTTTAACAGTACTGTATTTTTATGGCTGCATAGCTTATGTAAGATTTTTGTACTCCATGTTTGAGTGCTGTTGAAGAGGGGCAATCGGTGTGGTTATTTTATCTATTGAGACTAATATTTATTGTGGCATGGCTTCAACGCCTAAAACTTCAGGGATAAAATGGCGTAGAAGATTTTCAATACCATGTTTGAGGGTTGCCGTTGAAGAGGGACATCCAGCGCAGGCACCCCGCATATTGAGATAAACAATACCATTTTCAAATCCGCGAAAAGTAATGTCTCCACCATCATTGGCAACGGCTGGGCGGATACGCGTTTCGAGCAGCTCTTTAATGGTTAAGACAATATCAGCATCTTTTTCGTCATAAAATTCTTCGTTAAGGGCATGGGTTTGTGCTTGTGTTGTAGCGTTGGTGGTGATCACTGGCTCATTGGATAGAAAATGTTCCATGATTGTGCCTAAAATGACAGGCTTGAGATGTTGCCATTCCCCTTCTTTTTTGCTTACGGTGATAAAATCATAGCCTAAAAAAACACCATTGACATTAGGAATATTAAACAGTTTAGCTGCCAAAGGTGAGTTTTTAGCTGCTTCTTCAGGGTCACGAAATTCTAATACGCCCTCAGAAAGAACCACGCGTCCTGGCAGAAATTTAAGTGTTGCAGGGTTTGGGGTGGTTTCAGTTTGAATAAACATAAACTCTCCTTTTATAATGAAGGATTGGGAAGATCTTACATTGTAGAATATTATATTTTTTAGGCAATAGATCGAATATCTTCATCGGCAAGATTGCTAGGAATAACAATGACAGGAATTGAAAAAGCTGTCCCTTTATTCCCAATTAATTGAACAAGGGGGCCTGGTCCTTCTGTATGTCCACTGGCGGCTAAAACAATGAGTGCAATCCTTTTATCTTTGTCGATCAGCTTGGAAATTTCATCAATTTTTTTTCCTTCACGCACCACTATTTCTGTTTCAAGCGCATGGGTGGTGCGGACTTCACTGGCAATGCCTCCTAATATTTTATGAGCACTTTGCGTTGATTCTGTGCGCATAACGTTGTTTACACCCAGAAAGTGTTGAAATTCCACACTATCAACGACACAAAGTAACACCAATGTTCTATTGGTATTTTGGGCATGCTGTGCGGCAAACGCAACGGCACGCTGACACTCTGGTGTTTCATCGATAATGACTAAGTTCTTTTTCTTGGGTTCTTTTTTCGGATTTTTGGGTTTGGAAATCATGCACTTTCTCTATTTTGTACAAACGATTTTTTTGCTCTCTACAGTTTTTAGTTTTATTATTTTTTATGTATCGTGCAAAAATCCAATAATTTCACGAATTTTTTTCATATTTTCTTCTGCGAGCATACTAGCACGTTTAGCGCCATCATGCAAAACAGAGTCGATATAATCACTTTCTTGATGCAGACGACGTAATTCTTCTGTTATAGGGGCAAGCTTATGGACAGCAAGGTCGGCTAGAGCTGTTTTAAAATGCGAAAATTGTTGACCAGAAAATTCTAAAAGAATCTTTTCTTTGCTAACGTTAGCAAAGGCGGCATAAATACCAAGCAGGTTATCCACTTCTGGTCGTTCTTTTAAAGCGGTAAGGGTATCGGGAAGAGGAGCCGAATCCGTTTTGGCTTTGCGTATTTTTTTGGCGATAAGATCAGCATCATCGGTCAAATTAATGCGTGAAAAATCTGAAGGATCTGATTTTGACATTTTTTTCGTCCCATCTCGCAAAGACATAACGCGTGTGGCTGTTGTTCCAATAAGCGCTTCTGGGAGGGGAAAAAAGCCTTGTCTTTTTGCTTCATCCGTTTGCATAGAGATACCCAAATTTAATTCGGCAATACGCTGTGCATAGTCGTTGTTAAATTTTTGTGCAATATCGCGTGTGAGTTCAACATGCTGTTTTTGATCTTCGCCTACTGGAACATGCGTTGCACGATAGACTAAAATATCAGCAGCCATCAAAGTGGGATAGGCAAAAAGCCCGAGAGATGCTTTTTCGCGATCTTTTCCTGCTTTATCTTTAAATTGTGTCATGCGTTGAAGCCAGCCGATACGGGCAACACAGTTAAAAATCCAAGCGAGTTCAGCATGTTGAAAAACACGTGATTGGTTAAAAATAATGTGTTTTTGAGGATCAATACCGCAGGCTAAAAAGGCTGCTGTTACTGTTCTGATGGATTCGCGCAAAGTAAGGGGATCTGGGTTGACGGTGAGCGCATGCATATCCACAACACAATAGAGGCAGTGATGAGAGTTTTGCAGTTCAACCCAACGCTGAATGGCCCCAAGATAATTGCCAAGATGTAAATGACCACTCGGTTGTACGCCGGAAAAGACAAGTGGTGTGAAGGTATCCATAGGAGTGCTCTTTCTTCAATTAAGGTTATTCGTTTTATTGTTTTTGACAAAGTATGATACTATGGGCGTTTTTTCAAATTTTTAAGCGTGTGAAAAAAGGAACGAGTGTTGAATAAAAAATAGGCACTAAAATAGATCAAGTATATGCCAAGCATGATCCCAGCTAAGGTGCTGGCGCGCAAGAAAAAGGATGCTTGTGAGGATAAAGGAAAAGACAAAAACCCAAATACATTCAATCCATAATAGAGGGCTAGTGCACTCAAAAGGGTTGCCATTATGAGACATAATATTTGCTTTATCAGTTGGACGTCGTATTTCCAATAACCGCGTTTGATAAGGACACCCCAAAGCAACAGGGTGTTGACCCATCCAGAGGTAATTTCAGCAATAACAATGCCTCGTGCCGAAAAAGAAGGAAATAATGTTAAGGCGAGACTGATATTGATGAAAACGCAAATACCTGTAAAAATCATCGGTGTTTTGGTATCTTCATGGGCAAAAAAATTAGGAATAAAGACCTTAATGAGAACAAAAGCTGGAAGTCCTAGTCCATAAAGTTCCAATAATTGTGCAACATGGTGTGTTGATTGACTGGTAAATTGTCCTCGCTCAAAGAGCAAACTGACAATGGGGGTGGAGAGCAGCAAAAAAGCGATGGATGCTGGAAGTGTTAACAATAGCGTTAATTCAATAGAGCGGTTTTGTAAATGGTGGGTTTCTTCATGCTTTTTGCTTCGCAAAGCGCGTGTTAATTCTGGTAAAAGAACGGTTGCAACGGCAATGGCGATTACGCCTAGAGGCAATTGATAAAGACGATCAGCGTACATCAAAGAAGAGACAGCACCAGATTGACTAGAAGCAATGTTGGTATTAATGAGCAAATTAATTTGTGTGATGCCGCCCGTTATGGCCGCTGGGAATGCTAAAGTTAATAGCTTGCGAACATTAGGTGTTAAGTTGGGACGGCGGAAGAAAATTTTCATGCCACTTTGACGCAAAGCAAGGGCAATTAAGGTGAGTTGAAGAAGCCCTGCAGCCAATACACCCCAAGAGAGATTTAAGCCGATATGCCAAGCGTCAAGTTTATAGATCCAAGCATAGGCAAGCACACCAATCAGTATAATATTTAAAAAGAGTGGGGCAATGGCGGCAATAAAATAGCGTCGCAGAGCATTAAGCATGCCCCCCATCATGGCAGCAAGCGACATGCAGGTTAAATAGGGAAACATGATCGCAGTAAAGTGAATTGTAGCGTTAAACTTTGTTGCATCTTCTGTAAAACCTGGGGCAATAATGGTTCGTACCAAAAAAGGCATACTCAGTTCCATTGCAATCGTTAACAGTAAGAGCAGCGAAAAGAGAACGCCAAAGACTTCCTCTGCAAATTTGCATGCCGTTTCTTGACCATCTTCAGTGATTTTTTTTGCAAAAAGAGGAATGAAAGCAGCGTTAAAGGCACCTTCAGCAAAAAAACGACGAAATGTGTTGGGAAAACGAAAAGCAGCGTTAAAGGCATCAGAAACAGGACCGGTCCCTAGGGCTGCTGCCATAAGCATTTCGCGTACGAAGCCAAAAATACGGCTCATAAGGGTTCCGGAAGCAACTGTTGCAATTTTTTTTATCAATGTCATAAAGATATATCGGTTTTGTTGTAAAAGAGGAGTGATGACAGGAGAAATAAATTGTTTTAAATCGTAAAAATCTGATCTGTATCCCAATCAAGGGTACTTTTTGTAAGCGCGTTTTACGACGGTGTCTATCTTTCTGTCAACAATGCTGTTTAAAGACTTTTTTATGCTCCTTGTTTACTGTTGCATTACAATTTTTATTGTTGCCATAAAATAATTAAAATTTCTTTTTCAAACTGAAATATAGGAGCGATATCATAACAGTTTGAAGAGACATATGGGGATCTATGATGATAATTCCTCTTTATGGTGTGATGTTGTGAATAGTGCAACCCAATACCGTTCTGTTTTATGTAAGGGGCGTGACCCTATTAAAGAACGCAAATAAAATAAAAGCGTGAAGCAATGTGCAATATTCATTATTTATCCATTATTTAAAAGACAGTGCTTTGAGATGTTTTTAAAAGCCGTAAGGCTGAGCTAAAAGGTGATGGCAAAGCTCGTGATTGGTTTTTACCTTTACGGCTTTATATTCTCCAAAAATTAAGATATTCCCCAAATTAGGTTGCTTTCCGTTTTAGAGATTACATAAATAAGAAAATAGGAAGATATAATCTTTCAACAGCGCTTTGTCTGTTTTTAGCACGACAAGTAATGAAAGTGATTAATTATCATTTTCAAAAATGATTGATCCTTTCATTTTTTTTGTTTGGGTTTCTATTCACTGTTGATGAGGATAAAATCTGAGAAAATAAGATAAATCTGCTCTCTCATGGTTTCTATTCACAGTTGAGGTGCAACTCATTTGCCGATGAAGGCAGGCGGGTAAAGGCTATCATTTTTACCAGAGAGGGAAAAAAGTTAAAGTTTATGAACCCTTTAGATATTCATTGCCATTGCTTTTGTGGGCTTTGTTTTGTGAGGTTGAATATTTTCTTGTCTTTTAGAACTCTGATTGATGTTTTCTGTCATTTTTTGCACTTTAATTGCCTCTTGATCAAGAGTGTAGGAACATTTTTTTTCATTATTTTCTTTTATAGCTTCATGCTCGCTTGAGGATAAGCGCTCATTGATTTTTTTGATATAAGTTCTTATCTCCCCCCTTAATTCAGGAGAGTTTGATAAAGTTTCTTGCTGTTGTGCTTTTGACAGGGAAAAGAGATTTGTCATCCAAGCCTTAGGCATTTCTACCGACTGTTCACACCGCCTTTGTTTTACATGATGGGTATGGAGAATGTCTCTTTCTGTTTGTTTAAAAATATTGATATAGCGGTCAATGGCTCTACAGAGGGGAAAAATATTTTCTTCAGCATGGGCGCGCGCGTTGTTTTTTATGCCAAATACATTGCTACCAGAAAGCTTAGAAATAGATTGCGGAGAGGTGGCAATTTGATAGGTGAGCTGTTCTCCTTCAGTATGATTTTCATGGATCATCTCAATTCTTTCCCGCAAAATATGACGATTACCATAAATGATTTGGCACAAAGTTTCGATTTCTTTTCTTCTTTCTTGAATGGATGCGTTGTTTTTTATCTTTGTGGCAATTTCATTGTTGGTAAGGGGGGCTATTGTTTCTGCGGGGATAAGCACTTCTTGCTGATTTTGAACTTTTGGCGCTGTAAAGGAGAGTGCGTCACCGATTTTTAATGTCTGTATTTGCTCTGGGGTGAGATCTTTTTTATTTCCCAAGATGAAAATCCCGTTGGCATCAAGCATGAAGCCATTGGGACCACTGCCTCTGTAGAAGCCTTTATAGGTATGACCTTCTTTCACTGTTGTAATAAGATGATGATGAATATTTTCAAACCCAATATGTTTCATATTGTCCATGAATTCTTTTAAAATAAGTGTTTTTTCTGGATTTGAGATATCCTCAAGCAGATGTTTCATCTCTTCTTTATCTTTATGTTTTAGCGATGCAATGCTGGCAAGATTCATGCGTTTTTCTGTTACAAGAGAAAAGTCGAGTGGGTGGCCTGCAATTTGCCCAAGTTTTTCAAAAAACATTCGTTGCGTGCGCCCATTACCTTCTCTAAAGGGGTGCGTATAGTTGAGCTGTATCAACATTTCAGTGACATATTCAACAAATGTTTCGCGGGTTAAGCCTTTTAAGCTATTCGTTTCAGCAAGTATTTTATCTAAATTTTCTAGTCCCTCTTGTATTTGTTGTGCTGAGGCAAAAGAAATACCGGCTTTTTTCATCATTGGCATATAAGCAACGGTACCATCTTCAAATGTAAATGGTTTTTCGCGTGTTTGTCCGGCCCATTCAAAAGTATTTTTAAATAGGGTGTGATGAATATATTGGAGATATGCGGAGGTTAGTTTTTGTGGTGGGGCTTCTTGGCGTAGATGAATGATTGCTTTTGTTGTATCATGGGCACACTGCTCTTTTAATTTTTTATAGTCTTTTATCCCATATTTATTTTTTAAGGTGATACTATTAGGGCAAAAGAAATTACGGTACATTGTCTTATTTTCTTCGGCTTCAGGCGATGAGGATAATTTCTCCTGTAAGGTGAGAGGGACGGTGTTCGTTTTTTTTGTACCAGTGTCCCAGTATGCCATTGCTTTTTTTGGGGGCTGTTTTGTTCTTTCTTGATGATCAGAGCGTTTTTCCTTTGTCATTTGGACAGATATTGGGTTATTTGTCGCTGTATTGCTGGTCTGTAAAATGTTTTTTGGGAAATCTTTTTGCATTTGCCTCATGGAGGAAGCAGATTGAGCCATTGGTTTGGTCTTTTGTTCTTGTTCTTGCAAACTTTGGGGCATAACTTCAATGCTGTCATGTAAAGCATGAGGGGCAATCCATGGTGAAAAATGGGCTTTTTTCTTTGTTTGAATGGATGCGGTATCTTTTCTCTTTTCAGTTATTTCAGCGTTTGTGAGAACAGCTCTTTTTTTTTCTGGAAGAAATGTTTTTTGCTGGGTTTTTTCTGAGTTTTGAGCTTTTGGTGCTGTAAAGGAGAGGGCGTCACCGATTTTTAATGTTTGTATTTGCTCTGGGGTGAGATCTCTTTTATTTCCCAAGATGAAAATCCCATTGGCATCAAGCATGAAGCCATTGGGACCACTGCCTCTATAGGTACCATGATAGGTTTCTCCTTCTTTTGCGACGACAGCAAGATGATAATTTTTCTCACCCAATCCAAGCTCTTTCATAGAGTTGGTGAATTCTTGTAAAATGAGCAATTTTTCTGGATTTGAGATATCCTCAAGCAGATGCCTCATAGGTTCTGGATCGCCATGTTCCATGGCAGCAGTGCGGACAAAGTCTTTACGTTTTTTGCTCACAAGAGAAAAGTCTAGCTCATGTCCTGCTGCTTGAGCTAGTTTTTCAACAAACAGTCTCTTTGTGCGCCTATTGCCCTCTCTGAAAGGATGCAAGTGGTGCAAATCTATCATTATCCCAGCGGCTTGTTCAACAAATTCTTCGCGAGTTAAGCCTTGTAAATTATTCTTTTCAGCAAGCGTTTTATCTAACTTTTCTAATCCCTCCTGTATTTTTCTGCCAATCGCAAAAGGTTTTGTAAATTCTTTTCTTTTCAAAATGGGCATAGAAGCAACAGTGCCATCTTCAAATGTAAAAGGTGCTTGGCGGGTTTGTCCGGCCCATTCAAATGCACGGGAAAAGAGGCGTTGATGAAGATATTTTAGATAGGAGGAATTAAACTGCTCTGGTGGTGGCTCTTGGCGCAGTTTTATCATTTCTTTTTTTACATCATCACAACATCGTTCTTTTAATATTTCTTTATCTTTAATGCGGTATTTATTTTTAAGCACTTTGCTATTAGGACAAAAGAAATTTTGCGATGCTTTATTGATTTGCTTTGAAATGGCGGCATTAATTGCAAGATGTTGTTCTTGCAATTCTTCCTGTGTGGAAGAGGCACAATGTTTAGTGTTTTCTTTCATGTATATTTCCTTTCAAAGGATAACATTATTTTTTGAAAGCTTTTTTACATTTTTTGCCTTTTATTATTTTCATAGCGTTTTCTTCAAAGAAGAATGTCCATTTGAATGATTAAAAAAATTGGCTTTATTCGTATGGGGCTAAGTTAATCATGGAGCAAAGTTAAGGTTTGTAACTTTTTGAAGTGTTATCGTAAAATTTTATCAATGAATTCTGTAAAACAATGGGGTGTCTTATTCAAAGTTTGCTGTATTTTACACACTGTCTTTGATGCAATTATCTTGCCAAGATAATTGCATCAAAGTTTTGTATGAAAAGTTAACAATTAGGAGATTAATCACGACAAAGCCATTGCTTTTGATGTTTCGGTTCTGCGCGGTCGAATATGTGGCTGGTCTTCTTGTCTAGGAGTTTCTGCAACCTCTTGACGCCGCTTTGCTGTTGAGCGTTCAGGTAACTTTGGCGGTTGCGATAAGCTTTGCTGCTTTTGTAATTTTTTATCGGGATCGTTAAGCGGTTGATGATATTTTTGTTGCTCTGCCTGATGGTTTTGCACAATAGTTTCTCTTAACTGTTTTACAGTTTCAGCATAATCCTTAATGGCAGTACAAAGGGTAGAAAGATTTTCTTCAGCAGCTTTGCGTGCTCCGTTTTTTATGCCAAGGGTTTTTCTACCAGCAAGTGGCGCAAAAGATGTAGAATCCTTTTCAATTTGAAATACAAGCTCTTCGCCTATCTCTGGAATTTTTTGCATATCTTCTAGTCTATATTGCAAAATAAATGGATCATTATAAACAATTTGGCACCAATATTGGACTTCTCTTTGACCATATTGAACCGATGGATCTTGTTGAACTCTGCGGGCAATTTCCTGATTTGAGAGAGGCTTTATTTTCTTTTCTGAATTGAGTGGATTTTGCAAACGTTGATTTATGGGCTCTTTCTCTTGTGTTTGTTGCTGGTGTTGTTGCTCTGTGTGAGAATCTTGTGAAATATTTTCACTTTTTGTATATTTTGAAGTATACACATAACCATTAATGGCAGCACATAGGGTAGGAAGAGTTTCTTCAGCTTGTTTGCGCGCATGATTTTTTATGCCAAGAACTTTTCTACCAGCAAGCTTAGAAATAGACTTAGGCTGTTCTGTAACAGCCCATAAGAGCTGTTCTCCTATATCGGGGTTTTCTTTGATTGCTTCTATTCTTTCTTCTAAAATAAGCTTGTTGCCATAAACCTTTTCGGACAAAAAGCGTATTTCTTCTTGATATGCTACGAGTAATAGCTCTCTTTCCATTGTATTAATAGATGTCTTTTGTCCGTGAGACGGTTTTGGTTGTTCAATTGCTGTGTGTGGAGAGGCAGGTTTTTGGACGACAGTATCGCTTTGTTTTCTGTTTTCCATACGGTGCGGTTTTCGTGAAGGAGGTATCGCATATGTTCCACTGTCTTGTGATGATGAACTGCTTTGTTGTCTGACTTTTATATGTGAGGGTGTTTTGGGTCTAACACTTGGGTCGTGTGTTTCCGGATTTTGGATTTTTGCACCGTTTTGCACTCTGTCTCTCATGCGTGGAGGCATTTGCGGAGCAGGCGTTGCATAGAGGTGTTCTTCCTCTTGAGCGACTGTTTTATTTTGTTCTCTATCTTTTGCACGCGGTGGTCTTTGTGGAGCCGCTTTTGTATGCGGAGAAGAGCTTTCTTGGTTTTTTGTGCTGTATTGTAGATTCTCTTTTACACGTGGTGGTTTGGGCGGAGCCGGTTTTGTCTGTAGAGGAGGCATCTCTTGGGTTTTTGTGCTGGTTTGTGCTTTTTCTCTCATGCGTGGAGGCGTTTGCGCAGTAGGCGTTGCATAGAGGTGTTCTCCTTCTTGAGCGACTGTTTTATTTTGTTCTCTATCTTTTGCGCGTGGTGGTCTTTGTGGAGCCACTTTTGTATGCGGAGAAGAGCTTTCTTGGTTTTTGGTGCTGTATTGTAGATTTCCTCGTGTACGTGGTGGTTTTGGCGGAGCTACTTTTGTCTGTAGAGGAGGCGTCTCTTGGGTTTCAGGCTTTTGGATTTTAGCACTGGGGGATATTGTGCTGGTTTGCACTGGGTTTTTCATGCGTGGGGGGGGCGGTGGAGCAACCTTTGAGTGGTATGACAAATTTTCTGGGTGTTTTGGTACAGATAGTTTTTGCGGTTTTTGAGAAACTTGGGGAGGGGATGTTCTGGTGGGGGGGTGTTCTGCCTGTTGTTGAAATTTTTCCATCATTTCGCTGATAAAAGGGGAGGGGGTTCTTTTTTTCATGCATGTTCCTTTCAAACTCTTCCAATATTGTTTTTAAATATTATTTAAAAATGTATGTTGGTGTTTATGGTATTTTATGCTTTTTTATTCGGCCTTTACGAGAGCGGATATGAAGCTGAATGGTCTCGCACGATTTGACTCTCTTGGTTCAGATCATAATCATTCTCTAAAGACTGTTTTCTCCAGTGTTTGGGGTAAGGGATGGGAAAATGAATTTTGTTTCAATTTTCTCTCTTTCTTGGCGCAAACACCTCTGTCCTCGTGTTACGCTAAGAGATTGGATTCACCATGAAAACTTATGTCTGTTTAGCTGGCAAAAGCCATTGCTTTTGGCGCGACAGTTTTGCGAGGACAAAAATCTGTTTCTCTTTGTTGTTCAAGGGGTGTTGTTTCTTTATGCGTTATTGTTGAAGGGGCAAGGCGTTGAGCAGACTGTGAGATGCTTTGTTGTTGCTGCAAGTTTTGCGCTCTCTCAGAGGGGGCATGGCGTTCTTGTTTTGTCTGCTGAGTTCTTGAAATGTGTTCTCTGACCTGTGTGACAGCTGTTGCATAATTGTCAACGGCATCAATGAGGTGAGAAAGACCAGCTTCAGCATGTCTGCGCGCTTGATTTCTGAAGCCACAAAAACTGACACCAGCGTACTTGTGAAAAGATTGAGGATTTCCGACAAGTTGCTCTGCGAGCTGTTCTATTGTTTCAGGATTTTGGAAAAGCGCTTCCATTTGTGATTGCAAAATGTTTGCGTTACCAAAAACAACTTTGCACCAATATTGGATTTGGGCATGGTGTCTTTTGACTTTTGAATGTTGATGAATTTGGGTGGAAATTTCTGCTTCTGAAAGACTTTCTTTTTCCCTTTGAGAATGAGCTGGTTTTTGCAAAAGTTCAGTGACGGCTGCCTTTCCCATTAAACGTTCATAGTTTTTGAGTTCTTGCTCTGGAGATTGTAAGAGACTTTCTCTTGCCTGTTTTACAGCTTCTGTATAACAATCAATGGTGACACAAAGGGTGGAGAAACTTTCTTCTGCTTGTCTGCGTGTTTGATTTTTGATGCCCAACAGGCTGGTGCCGGAAAGTTTAGCGATACTTTCAGGATATGCTGTCATACGCCATGAGAGTTCTTCTCCTGCAGCGGGATTTCTTTGAATTTCCTGCATTTTTTCTTGCAAAATGTCGGGATTGCCATAGGCATTTGCAGATAAACGCTGAATTTCTTCTTGATAGGTTCGAACCAATGAATGGTGTGGAAGCAATAGAATGATTTCTTCCTCTGAGAGAACTCTTGTTGCCCTTTGGGTAACTTGTGAAGTAACTATTGTGTGTGTCGTTTCAGGTTGTTGCTGCCTTTTGGTAGAACCGCTTCTTGTGAGAGGCGTTGTTGCATTTGTTGATGCATGTACAGTTTCTTCTCTTAAAAGAGAGAGTCTTTCCTCATCTTTTTCCGGTATCGTTGATAGTCTTTTGCGTTTGCTTTTTGAAGACGTTTCTTTAGGGAGAGGGGCTCTGCCTGAGACCTCTGCTGCTGCTTTTTCATAGAGCTCTATAAGTTCTTGTATTGAAGGAGATGGAAAAGGGTGAGGGTGATCTTTTTTCATGCATGTTTCCTTTCAAGAATTGTTTTAGAAAACCTCTTTGGTGCACACTCTCGCCCTTTATACTTTTATGGTTTTTATAAGAAGATATTAAAATTGAGTGGTCTCCAAAGATCTACGCTATTTATGATCATTGTAATGGAGCTTTGTGTCTTTTATACAGTTTTTTTGTGAAATTTTATCAATAAGTTATAGTCAATTACTGAATCCATTTTTAGGACTCTTTTTTGTAACATCTTAAAACAATTTTTGGCGCAACCGTAATGAAACGATTTGCGCCAAGAAACTCACTGAAAAAGAGATTAAACGAAAAATAACAACTATCGTCTTTATACTTATATCCCCTTACATGGCATAAGCCATACCGTGTCTTTGTCGTTGTGGGCTGTGCTCTGGACTCTCCTGGTTTTGTCCTCTTGCGTGATGATGACGATGATGGTGTCTTTCAACTTGCTGAGAATTTTCTTTATGGCGTCTTTGCTCCGCTTGAGGGGTTTGCAAAAGCCGCTCCCTTGTTTCTTCTACAGCCTTTGTATAACCATCAAGAGCATTAACGAGAGGGGTAAAGCCTTCTTCAGCTGCTTTGCGTGCTTGACTTTTTATGCCAAGTGCTTGGCGACCAGCGAGTTTCCAAACGCTTTCAGGATTTTCAGCAAGTTGATCTGAAAGCTCTTTTCCTTTACGGGGATCTGTAAGTATTCCTTGCAAATGCGTCTGGAAAAGCGTGTCATTGCCATAAACAACATTACTCCAGTGCATAACCTCTTCTGCATATGCTTGAACTTGTGGATTTTTTAAAAGTATGACAGTTATTTGCTCAGATGTGAGGGAAGATGAAGGTCTTCCTCTTTGTTGTGGAGCAACTGCTGTATAGTCTGTCTCAGGATCTTCTTTCCTTTGATGATGGTGTCTACCTCTTGAAGCAGCAGCGCTGCTCACGGATGCGTATGTAACTTCAGCTTCGCGTTTTGGGGGAGCAACCTCTGTATAGTCTGTTTCAGGATCTTCTCTCCTTTGATGATGGTGTCTACTTCTTGAAGCAGTAGTGCTGCTCACAGATGCATATAGAACTTCCTCTTCTGGGGTTGGTGTGCGCTGGTTTCCTCTGTTTGGTTTATTAACTGTTGCATAGAGGGCTTCTGGATTTGCAGAAGGGTGTGGATGATGTTTTTTCATGCATGTTTCCTTTCAATATTTTTAGAAAACCTCTTTGGTGCATTCCCCACTTTTAGTTTTGATAACTTTTGTACAAAGGAAGATATCCAACTGAATGACCTCCAAAGATTTTGCGCTATTCAGGGGCAGTGTAATGGACATTTATGTCTTTTATACAGTTTTTTTATGAAATTTTATCAATAAGTTACAATAAATTACAGGGTCCACTTTTAGAACTATTTTTTGTAATATTTTAAAACAACTCTTGGCGCAATCGTAATGAAACGATTTGCGCCAAGAAATTCAATGAAAAAGAAATTCAATGAAAAATAAAAATTTATGTACTTTTATGGGGGCTCACTTACATGGCAAAAGCCATTCCTTTTTCGCCATGTCTTTGTCGTTGTGGGCTGTGTTCTGGACTATTTTGTTCTTGCCCTCTTGTGTGATGATGACGATGATGGTGGTGATGTCTGTGTTCTGGGTCTCTTTCTGGACCTTCGTGTTTTTGACCTCTTTCATGTTCATGTGTAAATTGTTTATGGAGCTTTTGGGTGTTATGTATATGTCTCTCAAGAGCTGAGTAAAGGTGGGTAAACTCCTCTTCAGCTTCTCTGCGGCTTGGAGATTTTACACCAAGTATTTTGTGACCTGCAAGCTTACCAGCGCTTTGAGGATTTACTGTAAGGTCCCATAAGACGTTCTCTCCTTCTCGAGGATCGTCAAGAATTTTAGCCAATTGTTGATTCAAAGCATGCTCGTTACCATAAACAACTTTGCATCGCTCTTGGATTTCTCTTACACCATATTGAAAGCTTGTATTTTGTAAAAGCTTTGTTGTAACAACATCTTTTGCGGTTCTGGGAGGGGAGATTTTGCCTCCGCCAACGCCTTGATATATGGGATTTTCTAGTTGTTCAGACTCTTGCCCGCCTTCAGCCCCCATGCCAACCGTTGCATAGACAGATTCGAGTGATTTTTGGGGAGAGAGACCACCACTTTCACCAAATTCAAGCTCTGCATAGAGATGTTCTGGTTCATGGGAAGAATGCCTACCCTGTGCACCTCCACCAACTGTGTCGTAGGGGGACGTTTGCCAACCTTGCGCCTCCAGATCCGTTACTGCATAGGGATCTACGAGTTTGTCGGTGCGTCGCCCATCACTTGGTATTCCACCAAGTCTGTCATAGGGATTTCCTAGTGGTCTTTGGGGAGCATAGATTGTTTCTTCTGGTTGTTGAAGTGTATATTGAGGTGAGTTGCGCTGTTCTTTGGGAGGTTTATTAACCTTTGCATAGAGCTCTTCTACACCAGAAGCTCCTAGGTTTTGTTGGTCAAGTGGCTTTTTGGGAGCATAGATTGTTTCTTCTGGTTGTTGAAGCGTATATTGCTGTGGGTTGCGCTGTTCTTTGGGTGGTTTATTAACCTTTGCATAGAGCTCTTCTACATTAGGAGTTCCTAGATTTTGTTGGTCAAGTGGCTTTTTGGGAGCATGGACCGTTTCTGGTGGTTGTTGAAGTGTGTATTGAGGTGGGGTGCGCTGTTCTTTGGGTGGTTTATTAACCTTTGCGTAGAGGTCTTCTACATTAGGAGCTCCTAGGTTTTGTTGGTCGACTTGTCGATTTGGTCCCTCTACATTGGTAGAAGCGGTTGGGTGACTTTTTTTCATGGCTGTTTCCTTTCAATATTTTTAGAAAACCTCTTTGGCTTTGGCGCATTCCTCACTTTTTGATAACTTCAAGACACAAGGAAGATATCGAATTGAATGACCTCCAAAGATTTCGCGCTATTCACATTGACATATAGTAGATATTTATGTCTTTTATACAGTTTTTTTATGAAATATTATCAATAAGTTATAGTAAATTACAGGATTCATTTTTATGACTGTTTTTTGTAACATTTTAAAACAATTGGTGAGCGCAATGGAGGTAAAATGATTTGCGCCAAGAGTCTGCTGGAAGGCAAAAGTTCACGCGTTTTTAGCCGGTGAGAGCAAGCGATGAAGAGCGACTAACTTTCAAGCTGCGGGCTTGACATTGTACTTCTTGGGTGTTCTTTACAGTATTCGCAATTTCTTTTGCTTTGCTTTCCGATGTTCCAAGGAGGCAAGCTAGTCTGGTATAATCTTTTTCTTGTATGGCTTTACGATCTTCTGAGGAGAGACGATTGTGTAGTTGGCGCGAAAAGTGATGGAGTTCTTGTCGCAATGAATGAGAATGCAATAAAGCTTCCTTTTGTTGTTCTCTTGGTAAGGCAAACAGGTTTTGTAAATTTTTTTTAGGTGTTTCGACAGTGTGGCTCAGACGATTTTGTTCTCTTTGATGTTGCTCTAAAATTTCTTCTTTTGTTTGTTGTGTTATTATGGCATAATTTTTAAGGGCTTGGCTGAGTTGTGGAGCAGTTTGTTCTGCTTGTCTGCGATTTGGACTTTTCATGCCAAGTATTTTTCTTCCTGAAAGTTTAGAAATGGATTGAGGGTTTTGTAAAATCTCATCGGCAAACTGATTTCCTAAGCTTGGATCTGCCGTTAAGATATCCATTTTTGTCTTTAAGGCGCGGGCTTTACCATAAACGAGTTTTGATAAATTTTCGATTTGTTTTCGGCATGCTTCAACATAAGGATCATTTAAAGTTCTCGTGAATAACTCCTCATGGGTGAGAGGTGCTAATGTCTCTTTTGGGATCAGTGTTTCTTTTAAGCTTTGAACGTTGGTTTTTTGAAAGCAGAGGCGGGCACCGTTTTGTAATGTTTTGACGCGTTCTGGGGGGAGATCATCTTTGTGGCCAACGACGAAAGCACCTTCTACTTCCATAACAAAACCTTCTGCTGAAAAACCTCTAAAGATGCCGTCATAGGGGATCCCTTCTTTTGCGGCAACAACAATACGATTGTTAATTTCATCCAGTCCAGCATTTCTCATTTGGGAGATGAATTCTTTTAAAACAAGAGACTTTTGCGGATGCGTGATATCTTCAAAAAGATCTTTCATCGGTTGTGGATTGCTATATTGCATGGCTTCAATACAAGCTGCTGTCATGCGTTTTTTTGTGATGAAAGAAAAGTCAATGGTATGTCCTGCTGCTTGTCCAAGTTTTTCCATAAACATTCGATTTACGCGCCCATTCCCTTTTCTGAAAGGATGTGCGTGCTCAAGCGCCATAAAAACTTCAGCGGCATTTTCAGCAAATTCTTGGCGTGATAAACCTTTTAAATTGTTCTTCTCGCTCAGTGTTTTTTCGAGTTGTTTTAGTTCTTTTTTTATTTGTGGACCAATAGCAAAAGGAACTTCATAACCTTTGGGACGCATTGCCGGCATATGTGCAGAGGTGCCGTCTTCAAATGTAAAGAATGTATCGCGGGTTTGTCCTGCCCATTCAAAAGTTTTGTGGAAGAGGCTCCAGTGGATTAATTTTAAATAAGTGGAATCAAATTTTTGTGGAAGTGGTTCATGGCGAAAATTGACGGCTTCTCTGGCGGTATCATGGGCACAGCGCTCATACAGTTTTTGGGGGTCTTTTATGCCATATTTATTTTTAAGTGTTAGGGTACCTTTATATAGATAATTTTGCTCTAACATATAATCTCTCCTAGGTAGGGTGGTGGTTGATAAGCGTCTTAAACGCTACATGTGAAAAATTCCCCTTCGCGTATTCTTTTGAGATTTTTGGTGTTATGATTGGTCGTATTTTTCCCTCAAATGTATGAATGGTTGTATCAATCGTTTTGTGATACTTTTGAAATGTTTTTGGTGTGAGAAATGCTAAATGTTCTGTTGTGATTGTTTTCATGTATATTTTCTTTTTTCATTTACTTTTGGAAAGCTTTTCTGATGTTTCCTTATGTTTGTTATCTTGTATTGTAAAATACAGGTATTGAGGGCGCTGATATGAATCCCATGAGTGGACAGAAAATGAATTTTCTACAAATTGACTTTGGATAAAACCTTTGTTCTTTGAGGTGTAAGGAAGAGGTCAAAAAGAAAAAACTGCTTAAAATTGTTGTTTTTTCCTTTAACAAAGTTGTTTGCAAGAGCGCTTTGATGAAGATCGTGGATATGATGGGTGCAATCTCCCTTGGTTTGCGAATGGTGTTGGTCCTTTTCATACACAGTACTTAGAGTGGTGAATTTATAGGCAAAAGCAGTTATCAAGAATTTTTCTCCATGATGTTTTTCTTATTGCTCTACATGAACATCTTGTTTATGTGTTTTTTTAAAACAAAATGTTTTTTATTCTGTATTGTTGCTCTTATTGTATTGCGCTGCTGTAAGCTTAATAAGAGAGGAAACTCTTTCTTTGCTTAGGGAGAAAATCCTTTTTTCAGCGCTTTATCTTTAAAATAGAACACGTTATGATATCGTAAAGGGGGAAAAGCTTGTATAAGAATGATTTATTCATTTTGATGTATATCTTAAATGTTTTTGCGAAAAAACGATGTTCTTGAGTGTAGGTATTTTGAGAGTTCTTGTCTCAAAGATCAAATTTTTGTTTTTCTTGAGTCTTGAGATTGGTGATTAGCGTTGTGAAATGTTTTGATTGTTTGTAGGAGATAAATTATACACAAAAAGGCTTTGTAGGAATGTATTTACAGCCTTTCCCAAGTGGAGATGTTGATTTAGTTATTCGGTGATTTGAGGGGGGGGTATTTTTATAAAGACGATGGGCGCTGGTAAAACGATACACAAAATACAAAAAGAAAAAAACACGGATTTTCCTATCATGTTTTTCTTATGTGTGTGAGGAAGTGGTCAAAAACTTTTTGTTAAAGGGCTTTTAAAAAACAGAAATGTATGTTGTTTCTGTGGTTGTTCTTTTCATAATCAAGATCTCATAAGAGGAGGTTAGTTTTTCTTTTGTGGGGCAAAGCGGTTTTTTGCAGCTGCGGCTAACATTTCTTTTCTTCTGAAATAGATGGCGCGACCACATCGCAAAGGGGGGTGACCTTGCATAAGAATAATTTGTTCATCTTGACGCATTTCTTGAATGACCTCATGAGGTAAAATCAGGGCTCTTTGTTGGTAATTGACGTTGTATGAACTCTTTCCTAAAGATAAGCCTCTTGATTTGCTTGTTCCGGTTACTTCAACAGTCATTTGTCCACAGCGTTCTGAAATGTCTTTGGCAGTTTGGAAGTCTTTAATGGCAGCATAGCTGACAAAGGAGCAGCTTTCAAACCATGAACGTGCTCCAGCTTCTCCAAAGTGATTGACCAACTGACCAGAGGATTGATAAAAAAGCATTAAGGATATACCGTATTTACGTCCACGATCGCGCGCTTCTTCTAAAATATTCATATAGCCTAGAAGATCAACTTCATCTAGGACAAATAAAACACGCTTTTTATAGTTGCCGTCTGCTGTAACCATGGCATTGAGAAAGGCGCCAATAATCACACGTCCAATAGCTGGATAACTGTTTAAAATACTTGCGGGGAGATTGAGAAAAACATCTGTATTGCCATTTGCAATATCTGAGGAAAAAAAATCATCTCCGCAGACGAGATCTGCGTAATTGGACAAAGAAAGCCATTGAGTGTCTTTGGAGGCGGTTGTATAGACTCCTGAAAAAGTTTGCTCTGCCATTTCTGTAAAAATACCAACCATTTCACGAATAAAAGGAGAAGGTGTTGTTTCTTGAATCATACGTAATTGATTAACAACAGCTGTTTCTGATTGAGAGAGAATGCCACGCAATGTTTTTAAATTGCGCTCGCTGTCTTCATATTCATCAGAAAATATAACATGAGCAAGAAGAGCTGTTAAAAGATTATGGGCTTGTGTCGAGAAATATTCCGCTGAAGAATTGTCTGATTTTTTATCTGTAAGAAGCAACTTAGAAAAGCTTACAATATTCGCTTCGCGTTGTGTGCGTGGTACGCTATCGTCTAAAAGCCAATCGATGACATTAAAATTTTTTGTTAAAAATGAATTGGGATCGAGAACAATGACATTTCTATTTCCCATCTTTTGACGCGCAAATTTGACCATTGGGGCAACTTCTGTTGAAGGATCAAGACAAATAATAGACCCAGGATAGGTTAAACACGTGGGAACTACTGTACTTGTGGTTTTATAGCCACCAGAACCAGCAAAAAAGATCATATGGGTTGAACCAAAATCAAGATTAAAGGTTAGCAAAGGGGCTGTCCCACCCTTTCCCCATGTTGTTTTATTGCCAGGTGCAAAGGGAATTTTGCACACATTGTCTTGATCAACACGGTATCTTTCACCCACAACAATTTGCCCATTGGCAGGAAAGATTTTTGCTGCCTCCCTTAAATTCATCCAAGCTGCTTCACCAAAAACACCTTTTTTTGCACGCTTGACCTTATTTTTAGGTGGAGAGGTTGTTACGAATTGAATGATGGAAAGAAAACCACCAATGATGATGCCAAAGACAACCATGGGGTCCATGAATTGAAGCGCATAGCTCCACGTTATTCCTTGTTGACCAACATAGGGACTTAAACGTTTTATTTCACCACCAATGTAGTAAAGAGCGGTTGTTCCAAAAAAGACAACGGAGACAAAAGCGATTATTTTACGTAAGTACAGTTTTTGCGAGAGACTATACAACAATGAAACAGCAGCCGTTAGTGCTAAGACTAATAAAGGCTCAGAACGAAGAGTCCAATAAATTTGATCGCTCTTTAGTCCATTTGTTATAAATAACAAAAAATGAGGAACAAGGAATATCGTTAAAGCACCTAAAGCGATCGGTGTTAAAATAAGCACCATTTGTGTTTTGGTATATTTCATTATATTCTACTTTCAATTCTATCAGAACATGCTGCGAAAAGCTCTTTTTTCAGGTGTGTGATATTAAACTCTCTCTTTTTTGAAAAAGCACCGATAACGCCAAACAGTTTTCATTTCTTCCCCCTTTTCAATGAAGGTGGAAGGTTTTATCTATTCTCAGCAAGCCATAGCGAATGCTTTGGAACGGTGCATTGTGCATACTTGTGCTTGCTGGTGTACTTCTTTGGTTTGCTTAATAATTTGTGTAATTTGTTTGGCTTTATTTTCTGATACACCAATGCTTTGAGCCAATGTTTCAGAGTCATTATTTTGGACTGCTTTATGTTCATCTGGTGAGAGGCGGGTATTGATGTTTTTTACAAAGTCGGTAAGCTCTTTTTGAAGTAAAGGATTTTTTGTTAAAGCTTCTTGCTGTAATCCTTTTGGCAAGGCGAAGAGGTCTTGCAAGCTTTGACTTGGCATTTTTACCGTTTTTGCACGGCGATTTTGTTCTGTTGCATGTTCTTGAGTAATTTCCTTCTCAGCATGTTTGACAGCATGCGTGAAATTTGCAACGGCAGTACAGAGCATCTCAAGATGATTTTTAGCGTTTGCACGTGCCTGATTTTGTAGTCCACATAAACTGAAACCTGCAAGATGAGAAATAGAGTGCGGTGCTCTTTCAATCTGGTTGGCGAGCTGTTGGCCTAAGCTTGGTTTTTTGATGATTTCTACCATCTGTTTGTCTAATGTTTTTTTACTACCATAAACAATTTTTGACAATTGTTGGACCTGTTTTAGGCTTGCGTGGACACAAGAATCTTCTGCAACCATTTTGGCCTTTTCATTTTTTGTCAAAGGGGCTAATCTCTCTTCTGGAATGAGAATGCTTTCAAGCTCTTTTGTTTTGGGAACGGTAAAGGTAAATCTATCACCGGGTTTTAATGTTTTGAGTTGTTCTGGTGTGAGCTGTTCTTTATTCCCGATGATGTAAGCTCCTTTTACATTGCAGGCAAAGCTGTTAAGACCAGCACCTCTATAGGTGCCCGTGTAAGTTTCACCTTCCTTTGTTACCATAACAGGGCGATCATTCACATTGCGTCCAAGTTCTTTCATGCTGCTCATGAATTCTTTTAAAAGAAGTATTTTATTGGGATTGGAGATATCCTCAAACAGATGTTGCATAGGTTCTAGATCACCATTTTCTGCTACAGCAACACTGGCGAGCATCATGCGTTCTTTTGTGACCAGTGAAAAGTCAAGTTGATGCCCTGCTGCTTGAGCAAGCTTTTCAAAAAAGACCCGTTGTGTGCGTCCATTGCCTTCTCTAAAAGGATGAATTTGGTTAAGGGTGTTAAATAAGCTTATCGCTTCAGCGTTAAATTTCTCGCGCGTTAAGCCTTGCAAATTATCTTTTTCGGCAAGCGTTTGATCTAATTTTTGTAAACCGTCTTGGATTTCATCGCCGAGTGCAAAAGGATTTTCCCAGCCTGTTCTTTTCATTTCGGGCATGGCGGCTGTAGTGCCATCTTCAAATGTAAAGGGGAGGTGGCGAAGATGACCAGCCCATTCAAAGGTATTTTTAAACAACTGATAATGAATAGAGCATAGATAGGCGCTATCAAATTTTTCTGGTAGGGGATCTTCACGCAGATTAACCATCGCTTTTGCTGTATCATGCGAGCATTTCTCCAGAAAGGATTGTAAGTCTTTTATTCCATATTTATTTTTGAGTGTTGTGGTGTTTGGATAGACATAATGATGGGGAGAAACTGTCTGCATATTTTTTGTTTTTGCTTTGGCTTTTGGCATTGTGGCCTCCTTATAATGTCGTGTTGTCCATCAGAGTGTTAAATTCCTCTAGCGAAATATTCCCCTTTGCGTATTCTTCTAAAATTTTCAGCGTTTTGGAATGTAGCGTTATGCCCTCTATCGCATGGGTGCTAATGGCTGCTTCAACGGCTTCACGGCGTTGTTTTAGTTCTTCCACTGTCATCGATAAAAGATTTTCTCTGTTTTCTGTTGCTGTGGTTTTCATGCATTTTTCCTTTTGATGTACAATCGTTGCTTGAAAAGAGCCTTTGGCAGCCGGTGTGATCTTCTTTTAATCTCCTCCAAAGATGTTTCGTTGTTTGAAGGGATCATAATAAATTTCTGTGACCTTAAATTTTCCTTCAACTCGGTTGCATTGGATGATGATATCAATCATTGAAATCAACAGTCCTCGAATATCATCACGCTCTAAATCACCACCGCCTTCACTTTCTTTGACCAAAAGGGTCATTTGCTCAAAGGCTGCAAGGGCTGTTGAGGCATGAACTGTTGTAATGGAACCTGGATGACCTGAATTGACATTGCGGATATAATAAAAGGCTGTACCATCTCGAAGTTCTTGCAAAAGAATACGATCAGGACGCATCCGTAAAGATGATTCAAGCAATTCTTTGGGTCCAACAGAGGCTAAGCCTTGTCCATCTTTTGAATAGAACATTGAGACATGGTTAGGGTGCGGTATCACCAATTCTTGGGTATCTTCAATGGTGATAATACGCTCTTCTTGAGGGATTTTAGCAATTAATGCTTTTGATAATGTTGTTTTACCCGAACCAGTTTTTCCTGCAATTAAAATATTTTTCTGGCATTTTACAGCTTGATTTAAAAAGGAGACAAAGTCTTTATTACAGTAGGCATGAGCTAAGTTGTGCTCAATGATTTTGAGTTCGTTAAAACGAGAATGATAATCATTTAATGGCGTGAAAGATATCTGTTCACAGAGCGAGAAGAGGCCTTTATTTGCCAGCTCTTCGAGAGAAAAACTCTGCGATGATGGTTTACGAATTGTCATACTAATCGTGTCTTTTTCGACAGCCGGCGGAATGACAATTTGAATACGCTCATTTCCTGGTAGAGTTGCAGATAATATTGGGTTTTTATCGGATATGTTTTGCTTGGAATAGGACGCGACAACTTTCGCAATCCCCATAAGCTCATTAAAAGAGAGAGCCGGTGCTTCTATTGTATTCCATCCATCAAACCCTTCCGTCATTACTTGATAGGGACGATTGATAACAATTTCGAAAAGACTATCATCTTTCAAAAAAGCACTGATGGGTTCAAGCTTTGTGAGAACAATCGCAACGGTTTCATCGCTCATGGTATGTAAATTTGAGTTCATTCTAAAGTTACCGCCGAATTTTTGTAAAAGTTTCTTGAAACAGCTCGATTGATAATTTGTTTTTTGTTTTCGATGACTTTCAATTTATAAACACTGGAAAAATCTAAATCGCGGGCAACAAAGATATTCACCATTTCCCCTTGGTTTTTGGATAATGTTGGAGGAATATTGGCGTAATTTTCTACGAGAATGTTTGCGATGTTTTGTCCTGAAGAGATTGTTTCAGTTTCTTCTTTTTCTTGTTTTTTTGATAAATGTTTATTGGCATAGTTTGTCGCATCTTTTATCAGGGAGACAAGAAGCGCAGACCCAATCCTCTCGAGCCAATGGTTATCAATATCTCCATCCATACCAGAACGCCCTAAACTGTCTGTTGCAGGTGAAGCTAAGGATATAATGATACCATTAGGGGTTTTTGCTCTATTCCATAGTACAAAGAGACGTGTTTGGCCTTTTTTCAAGCCGGCGCGATATTCACCAACAATTTGGGTGCCTTTATCAAGAAGGACAACACGACCATTGTCTGATAAGATATCTCTGGAGACGATACAACTGGCAAAACCTTGTTGATCACTGTTGATGGCTGTTTCTAAAATACAAGGGATAGAAGTTCCCATCGCGATGATGTAGTTTCGATTGCCAAGGGTTGAAGCACGAATACCTTCAAGCACTGTGGGTTTGAGAAGATGATTAAAACGTTGTGTCGTTTCATCAGGTTTGCTTGCAAGTTGGTGAGGCAAAGCACTATTATTTGTTTGTGAATCTATTTTGCCTTGTTGTGTACTTGCATAAGCTAACACAGGAGCACGTTGTGCTGCTTCCAGCAGTGAGTTATCAGAATTTAATTGATTGATGTTTGGTGTTGGTAGCTCGACTTTTGGTAATAGAGCGTTATTTCGTTGGGGTTGTTCAAAGGGGGGAGGGGTAGGCTTTGCAGGGCGAAAAAGCTCTGTTTGTTTTATAACTTTTCCTTCTTTTGAAGATTCAATTGGTTGTTTTTTGTCTGTAACAAGTGTTGAATAGGCTAAATAAAGACAGACACTGAAAAGAATAATAAGAGCAATAGCTTTCCCCACATTGTTCTGTTGACTTTTTCCTTGAGCATTTTTTATTGTATCGCGATCATTAATGCTTTTTTCATCCACGGTGTTATTCATGGCTGCTTCCTAGGTTCACTTTACGTTGTACAGATGGTGATGTCGTACCTGTTTCAGGGTTAATTCCTTCTGGTACGAACCTTTTATTAAAGATGCACAATACTTCATTCCCACGCCGTAGCGTGAATTGTGCAGCGGTTGCATGAACAATAACTTTGTTGCCTTTAATCGATTTGGGAATAAGAGCTTCTTGTCCATCAGGCGATACAATATAAATGGCAGGGATTTCAATGTTGCCTAAAAAGGTAAAGGTTGTTGTTTTCCCATTATCATAGACAGAAGCAGGTTCAATGAGGGATGAGCCTTGGGCTTCATAAGCCCAATTGCGTGGTCCAAAATCTTCATGGATATTTAAAATATCATTGACAAAGTTTTCTTCACGTTGTTTTGCTTTTTCTATTTCGGCTAATTTCTTACGCAAGGCTTCATCTTCTGGATAACGAAACTTTACCAAGAAATACGTCTCATTACCGGCTGAAACATCGCCTTCACGGACTTGCAGCTCGAATTGATAAGAGCGTTGTGTGCCATCTTGGCGGCTTGTGACAATTTGTAAATTGGTCACAGGTTGCACTTCACGTGGCTTGAGAAAAACAAAGTGACCAGCCGGCGCAACTTGCCAAGCAACGGAATTTCCAATTCCTACATAGGTCACGTTTTCATCATCGGCAAATTCCAGCTGAACTGAAGAGCGAATGGAGCCAATGATTTGTACGACGTTGTAAGGGTCATAATTGACAAATCTGATGCGGTTATCTTTACGTGCACTGACAGGCGCTGTTTCCGCAAATGAGAGGACTGTGTGAAAGCTGAGAGTGATCGTAAAAATTAAAAAGATTGTTTGTAAAAGTCTGATCATTTTATCACCTCTGGATCAGATCTATATTCTGATACTTGAAAACCAAGTGGGTTGATGAGACGATCAGATGTTGAAATATGTGCGTTTACGTAGGAAAAATTTAAGATTGAAATCCAATGGGAAATATTTTCTTTTTCATTCAAGTCTCTGATCGTTTTATAGTAACGAACTTGGATAAGATCTTTGCTTATAAAAGAGATTGATTTGATTGTGACCGTAGCAATCATGTTATGATAAATATTTTGCGGACTTTCTGGATTATTGCCCGCGTACCATTTTGCAAAACGGTTTTGTTCTTTTGGAGAAGATAAAAGAGAAACTAAGCGAAAATTGTTTTCTGCTTCTGATGCTTGAAAACCTTCCCGGGCACGAACATATTGGCTGGCAAAATAACGCGTTATCGCTTCATCATAGTCGTTAGGGGATTCTTTTAAGGCGCTTACAGTATCAATAATGCCTGTTGAGTTATCCACGCGGATAACAAAAGGCTCTACCGTTTTCAAAGGCGTCAAAGCTGCGACAGCTAAAGCCAGCGCAATCGTCATCAATCCAAAAAGCACTGTTAAAGCCATGGAAACTTTCATCCGCACGCGCATGCTATGCATGCGATCAATGTCAAATGACCGCGCTTCTTTTATGTATTCTTCAAGGGCATCACTTTTCACGTATCACCTCCACAGTTTTATCAGATCGTGCTTCATGAATAACCGGCTTTAATAAAGCTGTATTGAGTGCCAAATTGGCTGATGCTTTTTCATTTTCCAAAGTATTGAGAATGATGGGAGTGGTAACAGGCTTTATGCTATTTTCTGGGTGGACAACGTTTTTATTGTCCCAATTCCACTTATCTTTATTTAAAGCACGTGTATGTTTGCCATTACAGCGTGGTGGTTTTTTAGGGCCACTCAAAGAGGCGCAACCAGTAAGAGCGATTGTTAGGACCATAACAAAAGTTATTTTTCGTTTCATTTTTTGAACTCACAAATATCTTGGAATACAATGCATGAGAGCCTTTATTTGGGGCACTTTTACAAGTTTATGTGATGCAAGATTTTGATTGGTTTTGTTGTAAGATCCAAGATGTTAGATCTTATCTGGAACAGGGTCATGGTGCGTGCGCCAAAGGGCGCACGCAAGGAAAAAACAAAAATGCTTATTCTTTTAAAGAGGTGCTTTATCTTAAAACCGACCACGACCACCTCCAGATCTTCCTGCTTTTGCCGCCGCACCTGCCGCACCTTTAGAAGCGTTACCGGCAGCTCCTGCGATTTGTAAAGTGGCACTTTTTATTGCGTTACCACTCGTTCTTGCACTATTGGAAAGCATTGTGAAAACCTGTCCTCCTGAAGAAACACCAGCATTAAAGTATGGTCCGCCAGAGGACAGCGCTGTTGCAATACCGGGAAGCGCACGGAAGATAATAACCCCTATGATCGAAATGACGATGACAGGGGGGAAAAGAACGTAGATTGATTCATATGAAACTTTGAGAACCTGTAGGATAACTTGACATATAATTGTTCCAAGCATGATCACGAGAACTTGTAAAATGGTAAAATTGATCAAAGTTGTAATCCATGCATCGGTGTATTTTCGCGTTGCATTAAACAAATATAAACTAATGAATAGAGGCCCAAGACCTATAATCATGACGAGTGCAACTTGTGCAAACATTTGCACAATAAAACCACCTATACAAAAAAGAATAACGGCTAAAAGCATGATAGAACCAAGAAGACCCACAATGATCTTTTCAAAAAACCAAGCATTGTATAAGACCTCTTGATAGCGCGAACTTGCTTTTAACAAAATATAATCAAAAACATTGGAGCTTGCAGGATTGCTGTTAAGCGCATTCCCAATAGCATTGGATAAATCATTGAAGAAAATATCCTTGACATACGTATTAAATGTATCTGCATTCGTTGCCATTGTTGTTACAACAACGATTTTAACAACATTATTAAGAAGACTATGCATAGAAAGTGCAACGCGACCCGTCATAACATTATAGCCATAAAGAAAGATAAAAATGATTGCGGCGAGATTTAAGGGCGCTGAAATAGCAGAAGATAGCCCACTCACCGTTGTGTCCATCACATTATCTAAGGGGTTTAAAATATACCCAGAAACGCTTTCAAAAGGAGAAAAACTAAAGTCTGACATTTGTACGCGTACTTTCAAGTTTTTCTTTTAATTGTTTTTCTTTTTCTTTTAATTGTGCCTCAAGATGTTTATGCTTTTGTTGTTCCTTTTCTTCACGCATTTCGTCTTTTGTTTTCGTATCTCTTGCCTGAATCATATCAAGAGACTGAAGTTTTAAAGAAGCCACTTGAAGATCGGCTTGAAGAAGGACAAGTTTTACTTGAAGCTCTTGTCGAAGGATTTGCAATTCTTCAGGTTTTGTGTCTGATTTTGATTTAATATTTTCAAGTTGTTGACTTATTTCTTTAATTTTTTTTGCAGTATCTGTTGCAGTCTTATAAACGGTTTCAGCTGTTTCTGATTTTGCAGCATCTAATTTTTGTGTATTCTCGAGTGCTTGTTTATAATATTCATCGGCATCGGGTGTCGTTTGTGATATTGCATGAGAAATAAAAGAAAAAGATAACAGTGTAACTAAGCCATATTTTTTCATTGATTTTTTCTCCTTCGATAAAATATGGGCAGCCATTTGTTTGGGTCAGCTCCATATTCGTTGATAATTTCATTCATGAGTTCAATGTTTTTTGTTGTGCCGCTTAAAACGGCGATCTCATCATTCATTCCACGTAAGTTAAGTTCTGCAACGACGGAACTTTGTCCTTGTTTGATGAGAAAACGGCGAGATTCTCTGCTTAACTCTGACTGTATCAGTTCAAATTCACGCTCAGTAAGTTTGAAAGCTTCGACATAATCATTGTAATTTGCTTTTTGATTTGGAAAAAATATTTGGGTGGGGCATTGCTCAATAATTGTGTGCGCGATTGTTGAGTTCAAAGCATCTTTAGGGCTTTGTGTTGCAAAGAGCATCATGCCATTTTGTTTACGGATTGTTTTGAGCCGATCTTGCGCAAAAGCTTTGAATGAATCATCTTCCAAAGCTTTCCAGAATTCATCAACGACAATAATGATGCGTCGCCCATCAATCAAATCAAGAATACGGTGAAAGAGATACATCATTAAGGGGCGCCGAATTTCTTCATTGTCTAAGAAATCGGTCATGTCATATCCAATGAACTGGGCATTTAAATTGAGATCATCTTGATCATTATCAAAAACCCATCCTAAATCATTGCCCCTGATCCAGCGTTGTAGCCGTATGGCAATCCCTTCTTTGGATGTGTTGTCAAAAAACAGTTGAAGGGCCCCAAGAGAGCGCTGGTTTTTTGGTAAGTTTTCCAAGGAATCGATGGCTTTGGCGATATCTTGTCGCTCTTCTTCTGTTACGATTTGCCCTTCAGCGGTCACCAGCTTTAAGATCCAATTACGAAGAAAGATCTTATTTTTTTCAGTGTATTCCATGCCCTTTAAGGGAGCAATACCCGTGGGTTGTCCATTTTTTAAAGGTTTATATTTCCCTCCTCCAGCTCGTACAAAGATCTCTGCTCCTTGATCTTTGTCAAAAAAAACCATTGTTGGATTGTGCTTTTGTAATTGTGCAAGAAGAAAATTGACAATCACTGTTTTACCAGATCCCGATGGACCACAAACAAACGTGTTGCCAAGATCGCCATAATGAAAATTAAAATAGTAAGGTGAACCAGCCTGTGTTTTTAGTAATGCGACAGCAGCGCCCCAAACATTGTCGTTCAGTTTGCCAACGGGGAAAGAATGGAAGGGCGATAAAGCGGCAAAATTTCTGCTGGTAATGGCGCCTGAACGCGCACGATAGCTAAAGTTTCCAGGAAGCTGTGCCCACCATGCTGCCTCCAATCCTAAATCTTCTCTGGCAATCACGGCTCCCCCATTGGTTAAATGGGCTCGTGCTTTTGATAAGTTCTCAGTCAATATTTTTGGGTGATCAGCAAAAACAGCTAAAGAAATGTGATGTTCACCCAAAACAAAACGGTTTGATTCTAAATCATCTAACGCTTCATCTAGTGCATCAATTTGTGAACTAGCACGGTCAGCCGCATTGATCATTTGATTTTGTTTGCGGCTCATAATCACACTGGCGGCTGCCTTACTTTTAAAGACAAAGGATTGTGTTAAAATGAATTCAAATGGTACCGTAAGCAGACCATCGGTCATACCAGGGCGTGTTTTAGAAGGGTATTCTTTCCATCCAAACATACCCACAAAGCGTTCATTGCTTTCATGGCGAATTTCGATAATTTCTTTCCCAAAAATAACACGATCCGAGTAAATCGTTGAAGCAATAGTTCCAAAGGTGAGAGGAATACGTTCACGTCTTCCCCCCACTAGCTGGTGGAGAAATTCACTTTGTTCGGAAAATAAGATACCTTCATGTTCATAGATTGATAGCAGACGGACTTCATATTCTTCCAAACCTTGCATAAGATCTTGACTTAACTCTTCGAGTTTACGAATAGCTTCCTCATCGGGTTCAGATTGTGTTTTCTTCGCTTTGCTCAAGCGCTGAAAAAATGAAACCAGCTTTTCTGTTTTATCCGCTGCCGGATTCCAAAGCAGTGAAATAAACAGATCATTTCTATACAGTTCTTGCGAAACCATTTTCTTTTTATATTTTTCATCTAATGTTGTTGCAAAAGATGAAAGAAAATGACCTTCTGGGTATATCGTTTCACGGCGGCGGATGATGTGAGAATATAAAGCAAGCCGTTCGTCTGCGATATTTTTTAAAAGGGTGTTTAATTGGTTGTGTAAAGAATTTAATTGATCAATATCCGCAGTGTCAAAATTTATACCCTCAACAGCCATCACAACCATTAAACAGCGTGAATTTAAAGCAACGACATGTTGGTTGATGTAGCGTATATAGGGAATATATTCTTCAGGCAAAGTTTCCCGTTTCATTATTGACATCTGTTTCACCAGCTTCGTTCCTTCAGCTTAGTTCCTTATAAGTGCGGATAAGGCGCAAGGGGGAGGTCGAACCTCCTCCCCATCGGTTGAGATTTTTTTGTTTTCCTCGGGTATTGAGCCATGCAAATAATACGCGAAATTGGTTGTGGTCATACTTTGTCACTTCTCGCAAAATAAAGTGCATCCCAATCCCAAGACCAAACATGGTAAAATCACTCGTCAAAATAAAAAGAATGGATGTCGCCATGACATTAAGCGCCATCGCTTCCATTGTAACACCAGCAAACATGGCTGGGCGCGTACAGGCAAGGAAAAGAGTATCTTCGTTCATTTATGTTGTGCCCGCTAATTTACCGACAAGAGTAGGGGCACCAAAAACAATAGCAATCCCCAGAACACAGTAAGCTGCTTTGCGTAAATCAATAAAGCCGTACATCCAGCCAATCCCCACAGCAGCAACACATATAATTGCAATGAGCCTTGCCGTTGGACCCGTCATCATTGTGACAATGTTGTCTAAAACACCATCGAGCTTCCCGAAACCACCTCCACCAGCAGTAGAAGCAGCATAAGAAAGATCAGATACAAAAACTGCCGTAAAAAGCAGCATGGTTACGATAAAAATGATGTTTTGGAATCTATTATCTGTCATTTTACCTCTCTTTAACAAATAATATTTGTTCATATGTCGACATTCCATTGCCTCTAAGAAACTGAAGAATGCTGTCATTTGATGACAGTTAAATTTTCCTCATTTATTTGTTTTAAAAGCCTTGATAGTGGATCTGTTCACTCTCAAATTCTTTTTCTTAAAGAGACAGAAGTCTTTTCAAACTGCGATTGTGTTACATGAAAATGGCAATTTTAAGTTGTATATGTTGGTAAAGACAATAATATTAAAACAATGCAAGAAGGAATGTTATTCTTTACAAAATGTAGTTAATATGCAACACAGATATTTGAATTTTTTCTTTAAAAACAATGGGATTGCTGATAAATAATGTGAAAGGATAGAAAAACAATGAACTTTTTGAGCGAGCGTGTTAAGAAATGCTATTTAAATTGATTGTTATTGTTTACATTATGGGTTCCATAGTGTGGGGATTAAGTCAATATAAAGATAAAATGGATTTCAGCATTCTTAAAACATTTGAGATGCAAGATATCCAAGATATTGTCCATCTTTATGGAGAAGAAAAGAAGTTGGGCAAATCTACCACCAAACAGCAATTAGAAAAAAATGAACCAGCTCTCGATTTGCAGAAGAGTGTTTCATTAAATGATGTTGCAAATAATGCTGTTGTTTTTCATGGTAAGGCCTCTGTTACAAGTGGGGTTACATTTAAATTACTGACGCCTGCTGCACAATCTTGGCGCTCATATATCACCCGTGATATTCATCTTTATGGTGTAGACACATGTGCACCACGCCAAAAAGCAAAATTAAATGATCAAGAATGGCCTTGTGGTGCGGTTACAACGGCTTGGCTTGTCACCAAAACACTTGGGCAGGATTTATCCTGTAAACAGGCTCTGATGCACAATGGTGTTTATTATGCGCAATGTTTTGTTCAAGGGGTTGATTTAGCTGAGGCAGGTCTTACAGAAGGTATGTTGGTACTCTCAAAAGAGGGGAAAAATCCTATTCCAACCCAGTACCATCATGCAGAAGAAAAAGCACGCAACAACAAGATCGGTCTTTGGTCAAGTGATTTCACTGAACCTTTAAAATGGCGGCGAGATAATGGGTCTTACAATCCCTTTGCAAATCCGTGATTGGTTTTAACGAACATATTTACTTAAATCTTTTATAGAGAAAACTTTATCAATAAAATTGCACCAGAGCATAGGGCAAAAGACTATGGGGCAAATTTGAATAAACCGTGAGATTATTTTCGTTTGTGAAGTAAATGGATGATACTTCCCTTTTCGAGGGAGGTTTGCTCTCAAAATCGCTTCTCTGTTTTTACTTATGTGTTTTATAAAAGCAGAAAAACTTCATTGTTGGTGGCAAAGCGTTTTTGAGTATTTGTGTTTGAAGGAGAAAGTGAGATGATAAAAAAACGCTTAAGAAATGGATTTTTAGAGCGAAGTTGAAAAAGTAAAAAATGAACAGACCTCAAAATGGGATAACGTTTGATATAACGGATAGCATATTTTACAGTGCCTTAAAAGAATTCATAGCAAAAGTTTTTTTCATCAGAATTTTGTCTTCAAGATTGGATCACATTTTTTTACTTTTTTAAAAGTGATCACTCTGTTTCATTTCTTGAAAAGCTTTCATAATTATCTGCTTTTAAATTCAGACTCCTAAATGATGGATGGATTTTAAATAGACTCTATACGAAGAAATCTTCGTAAAAATGATTTGCATTGTTTATTGCTTTCATAAAATGTTTTTATTTAAGCATTCGATGGGGAAATAATAATCAACATACAAATAGGTAAAAAAAAAGCTCATACTTTTTTGTAATGGCTTTTTCGTCCATTGATCGTGATACTGAGCATTATACTCATAGGCTTTCTATAGGGCGAGGGGCGCGGCTCCTATTGCAATGTCACTATTTGAAATCAGTTGGACAAAACATGAGTGCGCCTTCTGATTTCGTCCTTTTTACTCAGTTTAGGCTTTTTCCTTCTCATTGTATTTTATGACAAACTGATACGATAGCTGTTGTTAGCTCTTCTGGCGTTATTTTACTTTAGAGTGTTCATTTTGAAAGCAAGCATGTGATAGTAAGGATGTATTCTCATATAGTATGAAAATTAAAAACCCATTTAGGGGATGATGTTAACAGATAAGGTATTTAAAGAGGGGTAAAATGAAAAAAATTATTTTATTATGCACAGCTCTATTATTCGTAGTGGGGTGTGAAAAAACCTATAGCGTAGAAGATTTTAAGAAAGATACAAAATTAAGGGAAGAATGGGGAAAGAAGTGTTTTCTTTCAGGACAAACTGTTAAGGAATCTAAAAATTGTCAAAATGTCTTACAAGCAGATACTGAAATGTTTTTCTCGCCAAAGCTTGATTCTACAGACCGTGGTCACGCGTTTTAACGATCATGAATCTTAACAGTAAAGTATGATATAAAAATTCTAAAATAAAGAAATTACGGCTCAACGAATAGTTGCTTCTTTAATTTTTATAACGGAAATTTTTGTCATTTTTCATCTTTCAGGTGAGCTTCCAAAATTATATTTGCAATCCTATTGTTTGTTCCAACGTTGTTAGATTGAGGATTATGATCACGAGAAAACTGGATAGCATTGTCTTATAGAAACAGCCCTTAAGGAACCCAAGCCTATTTCATGGCGGTGTTTGTGAGTGGTATAATGGTAAAGCCTCATAATATAAAATCTATTGTGTTCCACTATCTTTACACTTTTAAAGTAAAAAGGGGCACCATCATTCACTTTGCCAGCGCCTAATGGTATAGCGCACGGCACTTGAGATGGTTCATAAGAGGGAGTATTCTTTTCTTAAATCATTTTTATCTACACATAGTCCAGCTTGTGGTATGCAAGCGAATGATTTTGATTGTTTCACTATGAACAAAGCTGAAAATAAGAGAAACTTACGAGACTGGATGTTTTGTTTAATATATAGAAAATTAATATTTTGGTTTCATTGGGCAATTAATTTTAAAAACTTTGCAATAGATTCTTTTTTGTCAATTTATGGAGAAAAGGCTAAGTTTTTGTATTTTGAGTGAAAGCTACTTCCATAAAACAGTTCATCAATTTGTCTATTTTGAGATTTCTGTGAATGTGCGGTGTCTTCTATGTGATTGATTGTTGTAAAATCTTTCGTAAAAGCCCCTCAATTTTCTAAAATGATGATTTTTATCAATTTATTTTTTAAAGAGTTTTTATGTGTAAATGTATTTATAGCGGGAGCCAAGAGATGTTAGAATTTCATTGGGAAGGGTACCGGCATCTATAGATACTTTTTCAAGTGTTTGATGGGGTCCAATGAGTTCTACCCAGTCACCTGTTTGAGGTTTTTGATCAAGATCGGTCGTATTTACAATAATGGAATCCATAGAAACCCGCCCAACCATGGGAAGTTTGTGCCCGTTGAAATAAACTGTTCCTTTATTCGAAAGAGCACGGAGCCAGCCGTCTGCGTAGCCTACAGAAATGGTTGCAAGAGTGCTTGGTCTGCTGGTTATAAAGCTTTCTCCATAACCAACAGGTTTTCCTGCATCAACAACGCGGTTTTGAATGACTTGGGCTTCAAGTTTTAAAACAGGCTTCAGAGGTGATGGGTATTTCCCTCGCGGATCAACTCCGTAAAGTGCAATGCCTGGACGAACAAGATCAAAATAAAAATCTGATCCTAGAAAGATACCTCCAGAATTAGCAAAGGAAACTTTGCAAGCAGGCAATTGCGCAAGGATGGTTTTTAAAGTAGCCAATTGTGTATAATTGGATGAATGCGTTTTGTCTTCTCCATTCGCGAGGTGACTGAGAATATATTTTATTTCTGCTTTTTCGAAAATTGTAGGGTGTTTGATGAGTTTTTGTAATTCTTTTTGATCCAGTCCTAATCGGTTCATATGGGTATCGATTTGAACAATTGCTGGAAATTTTTTATCTTTTTTTTGACAAATTTTTTGCCAATTTTCAATGGCATTCCAAGAGTTTAGAACAGGAACAATACCAGATTGTGCGACAAACTCTTCTGCTAAGTGTGGAAGTCCATTCAGAAGAGCAATCGTGACATGTGATGGTAAAATGCTTTTTAATTGGAGTGCTTCTATGATTTGGGCAACAAAAAAAGTGCGACAACCAGCTTGATAAAGGGCAGGAGCAATTTTGTGAGCTCCTAATCCATAGGCGTTTGCCTTTACAACTGCTGAACATTGTGTTGGAGCTACACGTTTGGCTAAAGTGATATAATTGGCAACAATGGCACTGACATCGACGGTTGCTACAGCTGCATAGAGTGATGTATCTATTTCATCATTAACGGATTTTTTCATTTTAAAAGCTTATCTGTGTTCGTGAAATACGGAGTTTTTTGGTTATTTCATTGAGATTTTTTACGATATAGGGAAAGGCACTATTTGCTATGGTCAAAATCATAAGGAGCCTATACTGAATTATGCACCATTAAAGTCGTTTTTTGATGTAAAATGGTACTCTGGATATAAGAGATATTTTAGTTTTATTTGTGTTATTAGCAACACGGTATCTTCTAATAATTTGTAAAACATAGACTTTTGTTTTTTACTTATTTTCCCTAGTTGAGGCATATAAAAAATAAAACATAGTTTATTGTATTGTATCATTTTGAAGAGTGCAAGATTAGGCTGTTGTTGCTGGGGCGATTGTTTTGATTAAATATTGCATTGGCTGCTTATTTCAGAGAAGGTGAAATGATTTAATTACCCACTCTAAATCAATGCATTACAAGTTTTTTTTATCATGAGGGGGAAGATCACTCATCTGTGCAATTTGGGATGTCGTCTCATACACTTAAAGTTATTTCGTTAAATGGAAAACAGTGTATAAACACTTTCTGATACATTAAAAACTGTTGATTTAGAAAACCCGTTGATTTGGATATTATTTGTTTTCAAGCTAGATTAGCTATCCAATATTTACGTTCTGTCGTTTGATTGGTTTTAAGTGAAATCAATTTTATCGCTTATAGAGCGCGTTAGATTCATTTATTTATGGATATTTATGGAAAGAGCAGTGTAAAAAGGTCCGTAAGGAAAACAATAGATGTAATACCGGAAATCTTGTTGAAGATTCGTGCGGTTATCATTCAATCAACAAAAATTTTATCTCTCTTATTTGAAGGTTTTGGATCATAAGTTTTGTTAAGTGAGAAAGTGTTATAGCGTTACAATAGAAAAATATGCATTATGTGTTAAAGGGGAAAAGAGCTCCATGACTGTTTAATACTCAAAGTTTTTGTTTTTCTTTGAATGTTATTTGTATCCGCATTTTCCTCATTCGTTTAATAAAGTGTTAATCTTGAGGTTTTTGTTTTAAGAAAATTGTTGGCAGATGGTTATGCAAGTACTATATCACGTCAAGGATTCAAAATTTAACGTTCAATAAAGATATGGGGAAGAGTATGAATACGTCTGCTACCAATGTTCCGTCAAACATCAGCAGCGTTGCAAATTTTCCGATTCCTGAGAATGTGTTTGCTCTTACTGTCCAAGAGGTTTGTCACTATACAGATCGGTTATTTAAATTCCGTTTGAATCGTCCGGACAGTTTTCGTTTTCGTTCGGGTGAGTTTGTTATGATCGGTTTGCCAAATGCAGAAAAGCCGGTTTATCGCGCTTATTCGATTGCAAGTCCTTTTTGGGATGAACAGCTTGAGTTTTTTTCGATAAAAGTTCCAGGGGGGCCTTTAACCGAGCATCTCCAAAAAATTAAAATTGGTGATACAGTTCTCATGCGTAAAAAATCTACAGGAACACTGGTTCTTGATGCTCTTATTCCTGGAAAACGTCTTTATCTTCTTTCAACTGGGACGGGGATTGCTCCTTTTGCAAGCCTTATTCGTGATCCTGAAACTTATGAAAAATTTTCAGAAGTTGTCCTTATTCAAACAACGCGCGAAAAGAATGAGTTAATTTATGCAAAAGATCTTGTTTCCTCTTTGCAACAAGATCCACTCATTGGAGAGTATGCACAACAGTTGAGATTTTATCCTATGACTACTCGTGAAGCTTCTGAGCATATGGGGCGTATTACGACTGTTATGGAAAGTGGAGACTTTTTTGAAACAACGGGCCTTCCTAAGATTCATCCTGATGAAGATCGGGTGATGATTTGTGGTTCCATGGCAATGTTAAAAGATTGCGCAAGGATGTGTGAAAGTTTTGGTCTTGTTGAAGGGGCCAATAATGCTCCTGCTACTTATGTTGTTGAGCGCGCTTTTGTGGAGTAATGAGTGGGAAAGTTGATGCTTTAGCTTCTTTCAAAGCGGTACGGTGGTTCCTTTTGCAAGCCTTATTCGTGATCCTGAAACTTAGGAAAAATTTTCAGAAGTTGTGCTTATTTAAATAACGCGCGAAAAGAGTGAGTTAGTTTATGCAAAAGATCTTGTTTCCTCTTTGCAACAAGATCCTCTCATTGGGGCATATGTACAACAGTTGAAATTTTATTTTATGACTACTCGTGAAGCTTCTGAGCCTATGGGGCGTATTACAACTGTTATGGAGAGCGGGTGCTTTTTTGAAACAAGCGGCTTTGAAACAATAGCACTTCCCAAATTTCATCTCGCTGAAGATCGGGTGATGATTTGTAGTTTTATGACAATGTTAAAAGATTGAGCAAGGATGTGTGAAAGCTTTTATTTTGTTGAAGGGGCTGATGTTCTTGCACTTTACATTATATTGTAGAAAGAGCTTTTTTCGAGGGAGAGGGAAGTTGTGATGCAGTATATGCTAATGCAGTAATCGAATCCCAATCACTTATTGCAATGAGTTGTTGGGGCGCTATCCAAGAACCACCAACGCAGAAGACGTTAGGCAGTTGGAGCCATTGTGTTGCACTTTTTTGTGTAATACCGCCTGTTGGGCAAAACCGGATATCAGAGAAGGGAGATGCTAAAGCTTCGATGAAGGAAATACCTCCAGCGGCTTCAGCTGGGAAAAATTTAAGATATGAATAGCCTTTGTTTAATGCTTGCATGAGTTCACTTGGGGTCATTGCAGCGGGAAGAAGGGGAATTTCACTATTTTTTGCACAATTGATTAATTCATTGGATAATCCGGGGCTTACAATAAACTTGGCTCCAGCTTGTTCGGCTTTTTCGTAATGTGTTGTGTTGAGAATTGTTCCGGCTCCAACAATTGCTTCAGGGACTTCTTGTGTAATTTTCTGAATTGCTTTGAGGGCATTTGGTGTTCGCAAGGTGATCTCAATTGTTTTTAACCCGCCTTTGACAAGAGCGCGAGCTAAGGGTACAGCACTTTGTAGATTGTTAATGAGCAAAACAGGTATAACAGTTTGTCCTTGGAAATATAATAAAAGCTTTTCTCTTTTTTGGCACATGATATTTTTTCTTCTTGAAGATGATATTATTTATATCGTTTGATTAAGCACAATATGTTAAAGAGTACATGAATAAATCTTGAAATTGAATGAAACGCACGTTATGGCAAAACACATGGAAAAGAATTTTAAAGTTGCTGCACTTTATTGCTTTGCAGATTTGAAGCATTATCATCAATTACAAAAACCTTTGCAGGATTTATGTCAAGCAAAGGATATCAAAGGCACTCTGCTTTTAGCACAAGAGGGAATTAATGGAACGGTTGCTGGTTCTTGTGCTGCGATTGAGGCATTGGTGGACTTTATTACGGCTGAGCCAGCGTTTCAAATGCCAGAGATTAAATATTCATGGGCATCAAAAATGCCTTTTCATCGCATGAAAGTGCGGTTGAAAAAAGAGATTGTGACAATGGGGGTTGAAGGGGTTGATCCGCTAAAAGTTGTTGGTACTTATGTGGATCCTGAAGATTGGAATGCTCTTATTCAAGATGAAGAGACAATTTTGATCGATACACGTAATGATTATGAATATGCGATTGGAAGTTTTCAAGGAGCCATTGATCCGCAGATTAAAACATTTCGCGAATTTCCTGAATGGGTGCTCAAGAACGAAGCTGATTTAAAGAAGAAAAAGAAAATTGCTATGTTTTGTACAGGCGGTATTCGGTGTGAAAAATCAACAGCTTATGTTCGTGAGCTTGGTTATGAGCAAGTATACCATCTAAAAGGAGGTATTCTAAAATATTTAGAAAAAATTCCAAAAGAGGAAAGTCTATGGTGGGGTGAGTGTTTTGTTTTTGATGAACGTGTTTCTGTTCAACATGGTCTTGAAGAATGTGGACGCGAATTATGTCGCGCGTGTCGTTCCCCTATCAATGCTGAAAGCAAATTATCGCCTCATTATGAGGAAGGTGTTTCCTGTGATGCTTGTTATAACACGCGTAGTGAAGCCGATAGAGAGCGTTTTCGTGAGCGCCATAGGCAGTTTCAATTGTTGAAGTTGCGTGCAATTGATGCTCATCAAGGGACATAAGGATATCGCAGTGTAGGGCTTTAAATTGTGACCTTTTTCTCTTAAATTTAAGAGAAAAGCGTTTTTTAATATTGGTAAAAAATATTTTATAAGACCGGATATTATTCGGTCTTTTTGTCTATGTTAAATTATTTGATTTATAAATGATCATTATAGATTGTTCACTCTCCTGACATTTTATAGGATTGAGTTTTCAAATACTTTTCATTTTAAAATAGAAGAGCCGTTTACCAACAGCGCAGGGAAGAGAGATTTATAGCTTAAGAGAAATGCGTATGCATAAGATGTGATTAAATAAGTGGACGTTAAAACGCAGATGCTAGGTGAGAAAAACAAAATGATAGTAAGAGGTTATGATTTCAGAATTTAATATAATACATTAATTTATAATGATAATTTATTTTAATTTGAATAAATAGAGTTAAATATTGTGAACTTTATTGCTTTCAGATTAGATGAGAACAAATCGCGTAAAACTCATTCACTTGTACGTTGCAAATGGGAGCAACGTGTGGACAAAAATCATTTTAGATAAGGTGTTATGAAACATTTCAATATAGGAGTTTTTGCAATATGGGGAGTTGGCAGATAGAATGGGGATACTGGTTTTTACTTTCATAAGTATAACGAGGGTGAGATGTCGTTGATCTATATCATGCAAGCGGCATTATACGGGTTATATTATACGGGGAATTCTTCATGATATTTTACTTAAGCGATGCTGTGAAATGGATGTAGAAGCGGGGATGTTTTTTCTTAGGCTGAAAATGAGAAGGATAACGGTATTTGTTGGGGAAGGACATCGTTACCTTTAAAGATGATGGTGCTTCAGTCGTTATTATCGCCAGTTTTCAATGTTAGTCATCTTTGCATTTGAGAGGATGTATAAGAGGTATCCCTTTTTTCAATTGTTTTTTATTTGTGATGTGCAAAAGAATGATTTTCATTGATTCATGGTAAGAGGAGGTGAGATAAGAGGATTTTATGATGAGATTTTTGTTTAAGGGCACAATAATAAATTATCATTATAAATTAATGTGTTGAGTAATTTATTTTGCGTTATTTTCTGCTGTGGATATTAGGAGATAGAATAGGGCAAAGAAACGAGGGGCTTAAAAAGCACGACAGTGATTCATGTTGCACGGATGATGTAAGGGGTGTCATCTCATGAAAGCGGATGGATGGCTTTGTCTGGTGGAGGAGAGTGTTGTTTTTTCGCATCATTTTATCTTTAAGAATTAAAAAATGTTTAAAATTAAAAAAATGATTGAAATGAGCAAGAATTCGTTTTATAGGACTCCTTGCCCAAAGTCGCACGTGCCTGTGGGTGTCCGCTGGTTCTCAAATGGTGAGATTAACCGGTACGGTACCTGGAACTAACCGCTCCAGTCATTCTTACAGCCAATTGCAAGAATGAGGACATCTTGAAGCAACGACGGTGCGGGCCTTTCTGGTGTCTTCCAGTTTTAAATGCTGGGATAACTATAGAGGCACACCTCATTGCCTTCAGTGCGGAAGTGGTTTTCTCAACTCCAATCAAAAAGGCAGATAAAATAGAATAACGCGGCTTCGCGCTGTTCTTTCGCTGCATGCAATGCTAATTTCTGGTTTTTTGTAATCAGAATGGGGATAGTTGTTGTGTGTTTTTGTCCTTTAGCTTTTGGCAGCTTTGGCTGTCCAAGCATAGAGTGGGGGAACTTTCCCTCAAGGAGAATTGCAGATGGCAACGCAACGTATTCGCGATTTTCTTGCAACACATCGTTCTGAAGGTCCATGCTTAATTGTTGACCTTGATGTTGTTCGTGACAACTATTTAAATTTTGAAAAAGCTCTGCCGCAGTCTCGTATTTTTTACGCAATAAAGGCCAATCCAGCACCTGAAATCTTGAGTTTGCTGAGTTCTTTAGGATCTTCTTTTGATGCGGCTTCTGTTGCAGAAATTGAAATGGCTTTAAAAGCAGGAGCAACGTCAGAGCGTATTTCTTTTGGGAATACGATTAAAAAAGAGCGTGATATTGCACGAGCATATGCATTGGGAGTTTCACTTTATGCCGTTGATTGTGTTGAAGAAGTGGAAAAAATTGCGCGTGTTGCTCCAGGAGCACGTGTTTTTTGCCGTGTTCTGACCGATGGCAAAGGTGCAGAGTGGCCATTGTCACGCAAATTCGGTTGTGTTCCAGCTATGGCGGTTGATGTTCTAAGACGCGCACACCAATTGGGTTTGCAAGCCTATGGTGTTTCTTTTCATGTTGGGTCTCAGCAAGTTGATCTGAGTGCGTGGGATCGTGCTTTATCGGATGCTGCTACAGTTTTTAAGCGTCTGGAACAAGAAGGCATTTCACTAAGGTTGGTGAATATGGGGGGCGGTTTTCCAACGCGTTATTTGAAAGATGTCCCTACAGAACAAGCTTATGGTACAGCAGTTTTTGATTCATTGAAAAAGCATTTTGGTAATCGTATCCCTGAGACGATTATTGAGCCTGGGCGTGCGATGGTTGGCAATGCTGGTGTCATTCGTACAGAAGTTGTTCTAATATCCAAAAAAGCTGATAATGATAATGTACGATGGGTTTATCTTGATATTGGGAAATTTAATGGTCTTGCTGAGACTATGGATGAAGCCATTCGTTATCCTATTGAGACACCTCATGATGATAAGGTTATGGAGCCTTGTATTTTGGCTGGGCCAACATGCGATTCCGCAGATGTTCTTTATGAAAAAACACCTTATCCGCTTCCTCTATCCCTAACGATAGGAGATGAAATATTGATTCATGGAACGGGTGCTTACACAACAACGTATGCATCGGTTGCTTTTAATGGTTTTGAGCCTTTACGATCATATGTAATCTGACATTTCCTTTTAACTATAGGTTTTTTAGATTTTTTGCTATGCTCGTCATGGCGCTATAAGAGGGCGGTTATAGAGATGAACATGATGAATTTTCAAACAAAAGATGGGGAGTGTTTTACACTTTCTTTGGAGCAAGAAGCCGATAAGCCTTATCGAGAAATTTTGCTTGATTCAACGATGGGGTATGGACGTAAACGTAAATCATCAGAGGCTTTACGTCGTGGTCGTTTGGCTGCTCAAGGGCTTTCTTTTGTGGTTAAAAATGCGCTTGGAGAGCTTGTGGGAAGTGTCCGTCTTTGGCATGTTTCTTTTTCTAAAGGAAAAAATAAAACACAACATGCTTTACTTTTAGGCCCCTTGGCTGTTGCATCTGAATGTGCTGGTATGGGAATAGGATCAATTTTAGTCCGCCATGCAGTTGAAACAGCAAAAAAATTGGGATATGGCGCCATTTTTCTAGTAGGGGATTTTGAATTTTATCAACGTTTTGGCTTTTCAAATAGTTTAACAGAAAATTTGGCTATGCCTGGTCCTTATGAAAAGCATCGCTTTCAAGCGTTGGAACTGATACCACATTATCTTTCTGGGTGTTATGGCACTTTAGCTCCTAGTGGAGAACGAGAAGTTTCAAATCGTTTTCAGCATCATAAAGTGGCTTGAAGATAGTGTTTATTTCGTTTTTAAACAGCTGGCATTGAGGAGAGCATACTGTTTTGACGAGTGCCAAAGTATTTAGCGGTACAAAGTTTTTGGGGAGTTGTATTGCGATTTTACTATATGACTTTTTCTTTATGTGGCTGATTTCTTATTTTTGATAAATTCAGTTAAGTGAGTAGGAATATATTTAAAGCTCATTTTTTTGAAATAGCGTCCTATTTTATAATATTAAAGGAACCGGATTTTGAGTGGTCTTGTATTCTTTTAAAGCCGGTATCATCATACAGTTTTCAATATCGTTGGTAGATCTAGCATCGAAACGGTTGGATATTTTACTTTTTTCTTAAACAGTCTTTATCTCCTTGCTTTTATGTGCAAGGCAATGGTTTTGATTGATGCAATAGAGCAGCAGTAGAATCAAAATTGTAAGTATCAGCTTTTTTAAAAGAGTGTAAAAAAATAAAATGACATGTTTAAAAGTAGCTTTTTTAAAAAATATATCATTACTTTTTTGCTATAAGGCTGAATCGTTTTGCAATTGGCATGAGAGTATCAAATACAAAATGATTTTCTCATGTAATCATTCAGAATCAAAAAAAACGTTATCCTACACATTATAAGGGAAATAGGTGCGTGAATAAAAATCACAAGAATCATAAATCTTTTATGAATATTCTTGTAAGAATCAAAGAGCGAAGGGCAAAGAATCTTACAGAATAGTTTTTATGAGGGAGGCAGCGTAAAAAGGGGGTAGATAGATGAGAGATTTAATGACAGGCGCAAATATTCTTTTAATGTTTTTTGCCCTATGGTGATAAATTAAAAATCTTATAGAAATAGCTGCTTTATCTTTATGGTGTTGAGCACTTTAGATAAGCTCTTCGTTTATTATCATCTAGAACAATTTTTGTATGCGAGAAGTTATTTTTAAGTGCGTAAAAAGCTCGCATTGAAAAGAATTTTTATCAGAAGAATCATTTAGAATCACATGTTGATTTATACTGTCTCTTGAGAAGAGATAAAGTGCATAGGAAGCGAGGAAAGTGATAAGGATAAAAACTATTTCTCAAATTTAATTAAGCTTAGTGGCTTGGTGGTGAATCCATGAGAGGTGGTATTTTTTTGAGAAACATAGTCATAAATGCCAAAACACCAAAGATAATGGTTATGATAAAGAAAATATCACTAAAAGCCATAATCATTGCTTGTATGCGTACCATACCAGACAATTGAGAAAGAGCCAGAGTATAGGAATCAAAGGTGTCTGTTTTGAAAAGTAAAGTAAGCTTTGAAAGCATTTCAGTTGCTTGTCTGTTTGCGTGGTTAATCGTTTCGGCTATTCGTTCGTAATGGAAGTCTGTGCGTTTTGTCATGAGAGTGCTGATAATGGCAAGCCCTACAGCCCCCCCTAGATTCCGGGTGAGATTAAATAGTCCAGAAGCATTTTGCATTCGTTCTGGTGGGAGTGTTCCCAAGGCAATATTATTAATAGGAACCATACATAACATTACAGAAGCACCACGGAAAACTTGCGGCCAAAAAAGCTGCCAAAAATCCCACTTATCTGTGATAGAGCTCGCCATCCAAGTACCTATTGCAAAACCAAAAAGTCCTATTGCCATCATTAAACGTGCATCCATTCGTGCTGAAAGAAATCCCGCAAGGGGAGCCGTTAATAACATGACGAATCCTGAAAGAAACAATGTTTCTCCAATCATAAGGGCATCATAATGGCGGATTTGGCTTAAATAGACAGGATAAAGGTACGTGAGTCCATAAAGACCTATTCCCAATGAAAAGGAAAAAACGGATGCAGCTGAAAAATTAAAATTAGAAAAAGTAGAGAGATCTACAATGGGTTCTTTTGCTGTAAAAGCACGCCAGAAGAATAAGATTGCAGCGAGAATCATGATAATGAACAAATCCCGAACCAGCCTATTACTCAGCCAATCATGACGCGCTCCTTCTTCTAGAACATACTCTAAAGTTCCCAAGAAAGTAGCCATAGAAATGAATCCTAACCAATCAAATTTCTTCATTAAAGAGGGATTAGCTTTATCAAAATCAATTAATTTCCAAGCGAGAATTGAGATGATGATTCCGCAGGGTACATTGATGAGAAAGAGCCAATGCCATGATGAAAGATGACAAATATAACCTCCCACGGTTGGACCAATGGTGGGGGCTAATGTTGCGACTAGTCCGACGATAGGGGTAACAATAGGACGTTTGGAAGGAGGAAAAAGGACATAGGAGGCAACAAAAACACTAGGGATAATGCCACCACCAATAAAACCTTGCAATGCACGGTAGATAATCATCTCTCCAATAGATGTTGCTGTTGCACAAAGAATAGAAGTAATCGTAAAACCGATCGCTGATAAGGTAAAGAAAACACGTGTTGAAAGTAATCGTCCTAAAAATCCAGAAAGCGGCAACATGATAACTTCAGCGATGAGATAGGAAGTTTGAACCCATGAAATTTCTTCAGAGCTTGCTGTAAGCCCCGCTTGAATTTCAGCTAAAGAAGAAGAAACGATTTGGATATCTAGGATTGCCATAAACATGCCAAAGGACATAGCAATAAAAACCACAATTTTGTGCATTCCTATGCGTTCTTGAGAGTGAGTGGACTCTGGTATGGAAGATGTCATAGTCAGATCTTCTACTTTTTTGTTATAAGAGATTTTTATCTTGTGGCTTTGTACGTGTATCAACTTTCACTGAAACACTCATTCCCGCTCGGATATGTCCGGTTTTTAAGACTTCCTCTGGAATAGAAATACGTACGGGAATGCGTTGGACAATTTTTGTAAAGTTACCAGTAGCATTTTGTGGAGGCAAAAGAGAAAAAACAGCACCTGTTGCGGGCGAAATAGAAAGCACTGTTCCTGTAAAAACCTCATTTTTAAAGGCATCAACAGAAATATAAGCTTTTTGTCCGGCATGAATGTCTTGTAGCTGTGTTTCTTTATAGTTTGCTTCAATATAAAGTGCATGTATGGGAACTAACGCTGCAAGATGTTGGCCATTTACAACAAAATCCCCCATTTTTGCTGTTAAATTTCCTATAATTCCATCAAATGGCGCTCGTATAATGGTCGAATCAAGATCACGTTGTGCTTTTTCACGCGTGAGCTCTAAACTCTTTGTTTGGCTTTCTATTTCACTTCGTTGCGCTTCTAGCACTCGGATATTTGCACGTGCTGCAGCTATTTGTGCATTCGCTCTATTAACATTCGCAATGGCTTGTTCATAATCTGATTTGGCATCATCAACCTCAGATTGAGGAGCATAACGATTGGCTTTCAGTTCTGTTACACGTTTTAAAGTGAGTTGTGCATTGGTTGCTATGGCTGAAGCGGCTGCTTTTTGCGCTTTTGCATCATCTAAAGCACTATGAGCGGCTGTGATTTGTGCATCAATGCGTAGAAGTGTTTTTTTCTGTGTGTTAAGATGCGCTTCTGTTTGATCTAAGGCTATTTGATAATCACCATTATCTAGGTAAAATAAAACATCGTCCTTTTTTACAACTTGATTGGCTTTAATGGCAATTTTTTCAATATATCCATTTAATTTAGTCGCAATAGCGGCTATATCTCCTTGCACGTAGGCATCTTCAGTGGAGAGTATATAACGCCATTGCGTTATATACTTATAGCTAAACCAAAGCACAAAAAGTGCAAAGACAATAAGAAGAGCCTTGATTACTTTTTTTTGTTGCGTTTTATTGAAATTTTTGGCTGAAAAAATTGCCTCAGCTACGGACATGATTTTATACTTTCAATATTTATGTTTCAATGAGTATAATAAACCCATCATTAAGATCGGGTGATATACGTGCACGGACGATAAGAGTTTTTCAAACAATAAGGCGATCTCTGGTACATAATGCTAAATATATCAACTTGCAAGTTAGAGATCTTATTTTCAAGTTAGAGGTATTATTTTATTGCGCATTTTTTACAAAGACCTCGTACTTCCAGGGTGCTTTTATGTGCTTGGAAGTCAACAGCTTGAACCATCTGTTTTAAACTCGATACAATCGTTTGATTTTGTATTTCGTTGACTGTGCCACAGTTTTCGCAAATAATAAACGTTGTAAGTTCATGTTGACAGTTTTCAGGGTGTAAACAGACCATAAAGGCATTTACACTTTCAAGACGATGAATACACTTTAACTGTACGAGTTTTTCTAATGCACGATAAACTTGGAGAGGTGCACGAAAACCTTCTTCGCGTAAGTGATTGAGAATCGCATAAGCACTTAAAGGCCCTTTTGCATTTTTTAAAGTGTTTAAAACCAATGTTTGGTTACGCGTCAGTTTAGATGACATTGACATCTTCCTTTTGCTCTCATGGAAAAGCATAAAACGTGTAAGATGTTTATGCAATGGTGATTATAGAATATGTACTCTATCTTTCTTAGCCTTTTACATGACATCATTGCGATATGTAAGAAAAGTTGCAATCGTTGTAAGGGCAGGGGTATTATAATCTGAAAGCCGCGGTTATCTAGCAAGGAATTTTTATAGGCTTTTTATTTTGACAGTAACGTCTTGAAATAGGAATTTTTGTTACAATATTTGATTAGTGTTTTTT
>NZ_JBHINE010000140.1:0-261 GCF_042194715.1 Bartonella sp. CM120XJJH
GAATAATTCTATTATAGCGTAGATTATCGTTATTTATGCTGGTGGTATAGGGCATGTAAAATTTACACATGAGGATTTTTTATTAGACATATTCATGCATAAAATCAGTTGTATTTCTATAGCTCTGAGCAAAGAATTTACAACAGAAATCAGAGAGTTAAATTTCTTGGTTTTAGATCAGTTTTATTTTGAGTTTGGATGGCTGCTTGATGATACAAGCCAATTGTAAGATGGTGTACAATATTAGTAGTGCTTTTTCCT
>NZ_JBHINE010000140.1:331-587 GCF_042194715.1 Bartonella sp. CM120XJJH
TGAGTAATTTTATATGTGTAGAATGTGGTTATTCGTGTGGATTTTGTTGGTGCTATTATTATGTGGGTGAGTTTTTGCTTAAACAATAAGAAAATTGACAGAATAAAGCTTTTAAGTTGCCCGATAGAAAGCTAAGAGCTTCGCCAAACAACATGATAGCAATTATCAAGACAACAATCACATAGAGATTTTTCAGCATGCTGAGCAGTCAAAATTCAGTTAATAATTGCTTGGAAATAAAAGGATCCACTAAGCA
>NZ_JBHINE010000141.1:0-585 GCF_042194715.1 Bartonella sp. CM120XJJH
TCATCTTGATTTCCTACATTGCGCGCAATTCCCCCGTGGCGTGAATCACGCTTGTGTTTAAAAATTGTTTGTGTGGTTAAATTTTTATGTCTTGAGGAATTCTCGTGTTTCCGCGAATATTAGCTAATCCACGAATTTCGGCATTTCTAAAAATCTTGACTGCGTCATAAATGCGAGCACTATCATAAACTTTTGCATCTCCAAAAATCTCAACATTTCCATAATTAACATCATCCTCATACGTGAAATTGGAGCATGATATAATGACATCACCATAAACTTTAGCATTGTTATAAATGAGAGCAGGACCACAAATTATTGCGTTCCCATATACACGAGCATTGTCGTAAACCTTGGCACTATTCTTTATTCGTGCATTCTCAAAAACTGCTGCGTCACCATAAATGCGTGCGTCATTGTAAACTTCTGCATTACCGCAAACATGAGATTTGTCGCGAACAACAGCATCACCAAAAACATGTGCACTACCAGAAACCTTGGCATTACCGTAAACAACAGCACGACTGTAAACTTGTGCATCAGAATAAACTGAAGCATTTCCACTAATACAGGCGCCATCAAATA
>NZ_JBHINE010000142.1:0-277 GCF_042194715.1 Bartonella sp. CM120XJJH
TGACTGTAAACTTTGCCGTTCAAGATTTAATTGTTTTTGCAATTGTCGTTTTGTTTCCAATGCCGTCAAAAGTTGTGAAAGAGGACGAGAAACAGAACTTGCCGTATCACCAAAACCTAACTTTTTACTTTCAGGGACAATATTGGAGAATGCTCGTGAACGCGCCAATTCGACTTCTGCAGCATTAATTTCGCCCTGCAAAAGCTGTGCTTGCAATTCAATACTTGCCAGTTTTGCATTTTTTGAATCGAGAATAGCCTGTGCCCGTGCAAGCTGC
>NZ_JBHINE010000142.1:336-584 GCF_042194715.1 Bartonella sp. CM120XJJH
TCAACGCGTTGATAATCTTGCACATAAATCCGCGCGATCACCCCAGAGATCTGTGAACTAACCAGCGTAACATTGCCCTTAATGGAAGCATTATCCGTTATTTGGATGTGACTCACAAAAGGAGGAAGTCTCCAAGCCCATAAAATCAGTAAAACACCCGTAATACCTGATAGGAATGCAATAATTGTAGCTTTTGATCGTAATGCTTTTATCATTTTTTGCACCCCTCTTTCTATGACATTACTCTA
>NZ_JBHINE010000143.1:0-584 GCF_042194715.1 Bartonella sp. CM120XJJH
GCGGGTGTTTTTGCTGGAACCTGTTGTACAACTATCCCCAGTGCTATAAAAGCAGAAACCAGAGAGCTGCTCCTTTTCAATATTTTTCTTTTCAAGCTCATAGACTTTTCCTTTTAAAGTTTATTGTATAAATTTTCCACGCAACACAAACATATTTAAATAATAAAATGAGACGATACATAAACGCCTCAAACAAAGTATTCAAACTTTCAAATACCACTACTTACCAATCACTCCTCCTGCCCACCCTTATAAGCTAAACCAAAACGTGCAATGGCAAACACTTTTGCTATACAATAAACGCTTACCAGTAACAGAGCCTATTCATGAGAGCATAATGCTACGATTAAAGACTAACAAACCTCTATTGTTTTTCTCTCTTGTTAAACAAGTTTCCCCTTGTTTTTTCTGACGTTTTTTTAATGTCATCAAAGCACCCCCTGTTGGTTCAAGTGTTTTAATAATAAAAAGCCTTCATCATAATTTAACGTTTCGATCAAACAGAAAAATTCATCAATTTGCCAAGTACAACGACTTTTATTCCTTCTTCAAAAGGAAACTTGCAATTTCTCATCACTCCCCGT
>NZ_JBHINE010000144.1:0-578 GCF_042194715.1 Bartonella sp. CM120XJJH
CCAAACATCTGCTTCTAAATCCAGCACTTTTTTAACAGCAGCGTGAACAATGATTGTATCATTGGTCATGATGATATTTTTTTTGTGAAGAGCTTCTGAAACTGTTTGTATGAGATCTTCAGAGGCCGTTCCTTCTTCATTGTTGCCAAAAAGAGCAACATAGATGGTTGGGTCTTTGCCTTTCCGGTAAACAATCGCATCCTTAACACGACTATCGGCTGTTAAGGCTATAAGCTTGTAATAGGGCTCTGTCCCGCTCCCATTGCCACCACGAGCATGAAGCTCTATGCGTTCACGATATCTCTCATCACTTTCACCCTCCATGCGGGCAAGACCATGCCAGTTTCCCAAAGCGTCAAGAGATTCACCGGTTGCAAAATCAAGAATGTTGTTGCGTGCTGCTTCGTTAATACGCTGTCTTAAAAGCAACTCTCGATAGCTAAAAGCCTCAATGACTTTTACAGCCGGATCACTTTCAAGAATGGTATATTCCGGCAAAAGCTCTTTTAAATGGGCAAGAGCAGCAGCGCGTATTTCCTCAAAAGAAAGTTCTGTGATGATTTCGGGTTTTGCAAGCA
>NZ_JBHINE010000145.1:0-578 GCF_042194715.1 Bartonella sp. CM120XJJH
AACTTCTTTATCAGAAATTATTCTATACTTTATTTGAGAGAATATAATGATGGCAAAGGAACGTTGTCTTCCCTTAAGACGAAGAGGGCGCCCAAAAGGTGCATTGAAGAAAACAACAAGGCAGTTTAATGAAGCTCTTCTTACAGCTGCTGAACAAGCTGGGTATCAATATGGTGAAGATGGACTGGTATCCTATCTTCAGTATCACGCACTCAATAATCCTGTGCCTTTTTTTTCGCTTCTCGCAAAAGTTTTGCCTCTGCAAGTGACTGGAGAGGGGGGAGACGCGGTTAAAACAATTTCGCGTGTTGAAATTGTGCCAGTGATTTCAAAGGATACTAAGCTTGAGGGAGATAGGAAGAGGATTGAGCGAGATAGAAAAACGGAGAGAAATACGAAGTTTGAGGGGTGTGGAGCTTGAGGCATATATTACTTGAGAGGCGTTTCCCTTTAAGGCGTGTGTTACTATCGAGATTGTGAAGCTTGTGGGTAGATTAAGAGAATGTGGGGATCTTGGTTTCTGGTCATGGTGGTGCTTGGGAGCGTGATGTCTGAAGACTATAATATCTGAGAATTGC
>NZ_JBHINE010000146.1:0-294 GCF_042194715.1 Bartonella sp. CM120XJJH
TATGATTTACAATTATTATACCGGTGCACTTGTCTCCATTCTTTCTGTTGAAACAACAGAAAAAATATCGACAATAACGCCTCATTAAGCAAGCCAACCTCAATAAGCGCTGACATAGCATTCTGAAGGTTTAAACATTTTCTGCGAGCCGGGCATTATCACACGCTTTTCCAGCGCGTAGGTGTTGCCGACAATCCTTGGCGCTAGAGAGAGTTCATAAGAGCCATTTTTATTCCTTCTTATACAAATTTATCCACACGGGCTCTCCCCGCTTGCAACGTGCAGGCGAATGGT
>NZ_JBHINE010000146.1:319-569 GCF_042194715.1 Bartonella sp. CM120XJJH
GGGACAAATTTGGAATGAGAGAATCCTAGGGATTTAGGGGCTCTCACCTAACATACAAAAAAATGAATTGTTATTATAAATCAATGTGATAAGTCTTAAATTTCCACCATACGGCGACGGCCCATTTTTTACTGTATCCCCTCACTTGAATTTTGGAAAAGAAGAAACCTTTCTGTCAACGCATTCCCATTTTTAAGAAAACGGACATCATTTGATGAAAAGCTAATGAACGTGCAAGAAATGCTTCTTC
>NZ_JBHINE010000147.1:0-294 GCF_042194715.1 Bartonella sp. CM120XJJH
TGTCCTTGATCTCTCTTTAAGTTGGATACTAAGCCGCTTGATGGTTGAGGGCGTTCATCATGTGAACATAACGCAACCTTGTGAGGATATTTTTGTCGCACCTGATGAAGCTGTCGCTTTGGGGGATATTGTCTTGTTTGAACGGGGGCGTGCTGATTGATTTCCTCGTTGTTATTGCTGCTTAATTTCAGCCATTATTTTTCTGAAAAAGAAGCTTTGTAGGGAGAAGATCATACATGGAGTAGGGCGTAAAACGAAGAAATGCATATAACTGATCCAGTAATGTTGACAATA
>NZ_JBHINE010000147.1:328-564 GCF_042194715.1 Bartonella sp. CM120XJJH
TTCAAACAAATGGCTAGATTGGCTTTTATTCTCTGAGATAAGTGTTACTCTCGATGAGATAGAATGCGGATGAGCGAATTATTAGTTAAGGGATTAGAGTAATGGGGGGAAAAAATAATCGTCAAGATTTGAGTTATTTCAAAGTCGCTGTATTCGGTATGATTATTATGATTTTGGGGATGGGGATCGGGCGATTTTTCTATACGCCGGTATTTCCAGTTATGTTGGATGAAGGA
>NZ_JBHINE010000148.1:0-237 GCF_042194715.1 Bartonella sp. CM120XJJH
TATTTGTGTAGGGCTTTCAATGGTGTAGGAAAATTGAAGTTTGTGAAGATGTGCATCGGTAGAGAATTTTTGCATAAGAGCATTTAAATCAAAAGTTTTAACACACTCACTTTCTTCACTACGGGCAAAAGAAAGGTAATCTTCTAACATGTTTTGCATGTCGCTCACATTTTGCTCAAGCGGCTTGATATCAAAGTCAGTATTTGCTAATGTTAGCTGAAGTTTAAAACGGGTGAG
>NZ_JBHINE010000148.1:290-560 GCF_042194715.1 Bartonella sp. CM120XJJH
CATGAGTTTAGGGTTTTGCATACACTGGGGCATTCCCTTGGTCATGTTATTTATTTCAATGAGAAAGAGCGCTTAGCCTTCTTGGGTGTTGTTCTCTTTCGTGGTTCTATTGGACGTACGGACTTCCCCTTCTGTTCTTATGAAAAATTGATGAAATCCCTTCGAGAAAAAGTTTTACCCTTAGGCGATGATGTTTGTTTTATCTGTGGGCATGATCCCAAAAGTAGTATAGGCTATGAGCACCAAAATAATCCTTTTCTTCAAGATTTT
>NZ_JBHINE010000149.1:0-556 GCF_042194715.1 Bartonella sp. CM120XJJH
TTGCGGTCAAGACCAGAAAACTGAAAGGCTATACGACCATCTATCGACTTAATCGAAGATTCCCCAACCTTGTAATAGTCCTTTAAAAAGTCATGCGCTTCAATAGCGCGTTTAATCTCCTCCAATGAACTTTCTGCCAAAGAATTCTGAAACTGACGCGCACAAAGGATAGTGCCTGATATCCCTTGCATACCAAATTGATAGCCTTTTAAAGCCGCCATCAAGGCAAATGATCTTGTCTTTCCAGACCCTCGTCCACCCCAAGCCGCCCGTACCAAAGCGTCCCCTGCAAAAATAGGAATGAGTTTTGGTACAATACTAATCTGTCGTGTTGTCATTGACCAAAGGCGCGATTTCTACACGCGTTATCACCTTAATGGCTCCCCCATCTTCACCTGTTACCTGTAAAGGCAACACCTTACCAAGCAACGCTAAATAAGCCGCTGGACATTCCATAGCCTGCTTTTCCAAATAGGAGGTCAAACCATCCTTGCCAATTTTATTCCCAACATTCTCAGCAGCCTTAACCACTGCCTCTTTTAAAATGCGCGTCATT
>NZ_JBHINE010000015.1:0-20403 GCF_042194715.1 Bartonella sp. CM120XJJH
CCCATATCTTAAGATTGACCCGTGACATAAGCCGCCCATTTATCCATATAAACGCGGCGCTGTTCTAAATAGTCAGTACGACGATAGGCACGTTCTACTTGCCCTCCTACTGTATGACTTAGAATGGTTTCAGCGACCTCATAGGGGGCATCAGTTGTTTCAGCAAGCCAATTGCGTAAACTAGAGCGAAATCCATGGGGACGTGCTTCAAGTCTAGCACGTTTCATATGCTGTAATATATTACTCTCACCAAGAGGACCATGACCGGTAACAGAAAGGATAAAATCACTTTTGGAGAGATAACGGGCTTGTTCAATTACTTTTAATGCTTCAGATGATAAAGGCACACGAAACTCTGTTGTAGCATCACGTCTTCCTTTCATATTCTCAGCAGGTATGGTCCAGATATCACCTTCAATTTGATCTTTATGCATATGACGCAAAGGAAAAGTACGAACCCCTGTAAGGATAAGCAAACGCAAAGCCAAATGTGTTATATATGTTTTTTGGCAAAGTGTTTTATAAAAAGCGGGAATGTCTCTCCAATCCATAGCTGGTATATTTTGTGCTTTATGGAGTTGTTTTCCTAAGAGAGAACGTGCTTTTTCTGTTGCTTGTAAATCAACATCCAAACCCAAAGCAGCCGCATGTTTGAGACAAAGATTGAGACGGGTAAGAGCTCTATTAGCTGTTGCAGCTTTTGTATGCCAAATAGGGGCAAGTGTATTGCGTATCTCTGTTTGTGTAATCTCTGAAACGGGCATACAGCCTAATTTAGGGAGAATATAAAGACGTAAAGGTGAAAACCAATCACAAGCCTTACCATCATCTTTTAATTCAGCTTTACGACTTTCAAAAGCATCCACGGCAATATCTTTTAAGTAATGGAGATTGCGCATTGCCTCACACTTTTGTTTCTCACGTTCTTTAATGGGGTCACGCCCCTCATGCAAAACAGAACGCCATTGATTTGCTAATTCACGGGCTTTTTTTAAAGAAACATTTCGCAACGCACCCAAGCCCATTTCGCGGCGCCGACCATGAATGGTATAACGATAAAGCCATTGAGCACCACCATCTTTACGCTTATGGAGAAGCAAGCCGGCACCATCATTATATTTGCCAGCCCCCAATGTTGCGACAGCCCTTGCATTAAGACGGTTCATAAGAGGCATTTTTACTCCTTTCTTTCCTCATTTTTACCCACACACCAGCCCCGCTTTTGACGTGCAAGCAAGTGATATTAATTGATTCAATCTGAGAGGGTTTGTGATGAGAAAATCTTACTATATTCGGAGTTATGATTCAAGTTGAAAAAGGATGATTTATTATTATAAATCAATGTGTTGCCAGACCCCGGAATACCAATGCGAGGGCGCTCGCAACCGGTGGGGACTTCAAGTGAAAGCCCAAAATCTACATTTTTACGATATTTCTTCAGGCAAAAAAATTCGCTTCAGAAGAAACGTCATGGGTTTTTCTCAAAAACAATTAGGAAGTCATTTAGGCGTAACATTTCAACAAATCCCAAAATATGAAAAAGGCTTAAATCGCGTAAGTGCAAGACGTTTACAAGAAATTGCTCATATATTAGATGTTCCCGTTTTCTTCTTTTATGCTGATAACACGAAAAAAGAAGGCACCCTCTATCATTGTAATGACAGAATAGAAAGCAAAGCAGAATATTTACTTTTGAAAAGTTTCAGAATGCTGACCCGCAAAAACAAAGAGCTATTTTGCAGTTGATTTCTGGTGAAAAAAATGACCTCTTATTTTCATAAATTCACTGAAAGGACAATCAACATCCTTAATAATATTGAAAAGAATTGTAACTGTCTCCCCACACCTCATGAGAACGAAAATTCTTAAATCTAATCTGGTCTGTAAATAATGTGAATTCTAACGAGTTTAACTTAGCAATAGCGCGTTGATTTATAATAATAATCTAACGTTATGTATATTGAATAAATATCCCAAATATCGTAAATTTCCTTCATTTCAAACTTGTTCTATATTGAATCAACCAAAATCTCTTGTTTGCACATTACAAGCGGAGTTGGCGTATGAGTAAAAATGTACAAAAAGGCATACTCTTATTGAATTATCTCACATACCAAGAGCTGTAGCAACATTGGGTACTGGAAAAATGTATGATGGTGCTAACTTTCTCTTTTATTAAACATAAATATGGGGATGTTCAACGGCTTTCCACTCATATGATTCACTTGAAGCCAAAGGCTCACCAAACAAGTCTACGAATATTCCCACACACTAAAAAACACTTAAATATATCAAGAAAGCTTAAAGATCTTATACCACCATACTTCAAATGAAGATATTTTATAGCATAACAGGATTAAAGTAAAAAACAGACACGAAAAAACTATATGTATAACTTTCATAAGAATTTATTTATATAATGGATACTTAAATTTATCCTGTTTGCCATAAATTCTATCATTTAAGGTATGAGGATATGAAGCACGCATACCTCCTTGAAACATTCAAATGTTTTTAGATGTTAAATGTCTTTTTAATTCTTTTTAGGCTTGCTTGTTGAGCCTTTAGTTTCAAGTAAAAAATGGGAAGCCGCTAAAAGAAACCGCTAGAATCTGGCTGTTTACAGACTGAATAGGAAGCTTCGCTTTTAAAGGCGTAGGGAGAAGATCAAATAATTCAACACTTAACAGATAAAGTATTAAAAGATTCCACCAACGCGATACGTCATATTATCCTTAAAAAATTCAAAAGTGTGAAGGTAAACATTGACAGAAGATAAGGAATTCACTTAATGAAAGTGCTCTCTAACGAGCTAATAGTTTAGCGTACAATATTCAATTTTTCAATTCTGAAAGATTAAAAAAACGTATCATTTGATATAAAACAATTTATTGTGCTGACGATGATGATTGGTGTACACAAAATTGAGTTGTTGAAAATCAAAAATATAATTTAATGATGTTCCTTGACCAACTCACTCTCTCCTGAGTATAGCACGAGGAATAAACGTGGAGAGACATGAGGAGTATATAGAAAATGAGTTTTAAAGTTGCAATTGTCGGCGCAACCGGAAATGTTGGTCGTGAAATGCTTACAATTTTAGAGGAACGTGGTTTTCCTGCGCATGAAATTGTCCCTCTAGCATCACGACGCTCATTAGGACAAGAAGTTTCTTATGGAGATAAAACTTTAAAAGTAAAAGCATTGGATACTTACGATTTTTCTGACACAGATTTTTGTCTTATGTCTGCGGGAGGAAGCATTTCCAAAGAATACGCCCCTAAAATCGCTGCTGCCGGCTGTGTTGTCATCGATAATTCCTCCACGTGGCGCTATGATGCCAATGTTCCGTTGATCGTCCCTGAAGTCAATGCCGAAGCTATAAATGCCTTTTCTAAACGTAACATTATAGCAAATCCTAATTGTTCGACAATTCAACTGGTCTTAGCTTTAAAACCACTCCATGATGCTGCAATCATTAAACGTGTTGTTGTCTCTACATATCAATCTGTTTCTGGAGCTGGTAAAGAAGGAATGGATGAACTTTTCGAACAATCACGTGCAGTTTTTGTTGCTGACCCAATTACATCAAAAAAATTCACTAAACGCATTGCCTTTAATGTCATTCCTCATATCGATGTTTTCATGGAAGATGGTTATACAAAAGAAGAATGGAAAATGACTGCTGAGACGAAGAAAATTCTCGATCCGAAGATTAAGTTAACGGCCACTGCTGTTCGGGTCCCTGTCTTTATCGGTCATGCCGAAGCTGTTCATGTTGAATTTGAAAAACCACTAAGCGTATCTGAAGCACAAGCGCTTCTGCGCGATGCTCCCGGTTGTCAGCTTATCGATAAACACGAAGATGGTGGCTATACCACACCTTATGAATGTACAGGAGAAGATGATACCTTTATTAGCCGTGTTCGTGAAGATATCACCGTTGAAAATGGTTTAGCTTTCTGGGTTGTCGCCGATAATTTAAGAAAAGGAGCAGCATTGAATGCCGTTCAAATTGCTGAATTGCTCATTTCTCGCAATTTGATAAAGCCTAAGTCCGTAAATTAATGCCCTATCTGAAAGGATGAAGAGCCCTAGCCGGTCTGTCAAAAGTCCGGCTTCTCTTCAGTAAAATCTTCCCTGCTGAGGATTCATATCGCCCTTTTAAAGGACTGTAATTCGGGGTATTGACAATACTCTGAATATCCATGAATACCTCGCTGCCTTAAGTTAAGCATTGCCGCCTTAATGCCATTTTACGGTACAATAGGATCAGCAGCATAAGCATTTTTTGCTTCATGTTGCTAATCCTTTTTGTCATTCCGGTTGTGAAATTAACTCTACCCTTATCGAGCAGGATAGGTCACAACACGGTAACGCGTTTCATTGCGTTCAAAATTTTTGTAATTGACATTATCCGGAAACAAGGGGTTATAAGCATTCACGCGCTTTACAGAGACTTCTTGTGCTTTTGGCGACGGATTTAAAATTGTTCGTTCATCCCTTTTTTTGACACCTGTAGAATCGATAATCACATCTGTTCTGTAAAATTTTTGCATATTGTTCCGTGTTTTTTGAATCGCCGGAAGATCTCTAAAATCGGAAACAACCTGTTTTACTTTTTCTTTTTTTACTTTTGGCGATTTTATTATGGCATTTGGCTTTACTGGCATCTTTTTAAAAGTAATGGTAGGAACATCGTTGACATTGACATAACGTGCCGATGCCCAACCAACTTTTCCATGATAACCAAGAGAGCACCAAGTTTTATTGGATAGACAGCCATAAATTTGCACTTTTGCTCCCATTGGAACCATTGTGATAACTTTATAAGCTGTCGCAGGACCTGTGCGTAAAGATACCTGACCTGATGCAACACGAGCAACTGTTCCTGCAATAGTTCCAGCTTCCGCGTGAAAAGCAGTCACTGCCACCCCTGACGCTCCCAAAACCCATAAAATCATTGTTGTTGATAAAAATTTCTTTCTTAACATTATTTTTCTTCCTCTCTAAAATATGTGAAGGGCAAAATTTTGCCTTTGCAAAAATTTGCCGCGTTTAAATCCAGTGATCAGCAACCTTTGTTTCCCCCCAAAAGACCCCACAACCTTGCGACAAAATCTCTCTCTATCGCCTACACGAACACGGATTTTTGATCTTGATTGCGCAGTATGTTCCTCATGAATTTACGGCTCAAGCATCATCTGATTGTCCAGTTCTTCAACCAATCGTCCCTTAAAGAAGTTTTTTAAGTGTCATTGGTTCCCTAAACAAATGATGGCAATAAAAGAATTGATTGCCTGAATTACAGAGAATTTCAGAGAATGAATGATGATAAGCCCTCAAAACTACTAAAAATAGAAAGAAAAATAATACTCTTTTAAAATAAAAGTGATTGAATATTCTCTAAAGCTTGTATAACTTTAAATCTGCCTAAAAAATACAGAGTATATTGAAACTTCCCTCAAAAAATCTCTTAGAAAAGAAAGTTAAAAGCTCATGACATTAAATTTTTTTTCTCGTAGTCGGATTATAGGATTATTCCTCTCCCTCTTTGCACTTTTTTTATCTACGGTTTTTGTCATGGCTACAGACAAATCAAAAATCAAACTTGGTATTATGGAAGGGCGGGATGCGATTATTTGGAAAACTGCTGCTGAACAGGCTAAAAAAGCCGGTTTAGATATTGAACTCGTTTATTTTTCTGATTACGCTTTGCCTAATGACGCTGTTAACGCAGGAGAGATCGATGCTAATGCTTTTCAGCACGCCCCTTATCTTAATGAACAAATGAAACAACGTGGCTATAAACTTTCAATTGTCGGCTATACATTTATTGCTCCAATCGGTGTTTATTCACACAAAATAAAAGACTTAAAAGATCTTCGTGATGGTGCACATGTTGGTATTCCGAACGACCCATCTAATGGTGGAAGAGCCTTACTTCTTCTCAATTCTTTAGGTCTCATTAAGTTAAAAGATCCTCATAATATTCTTGCATCTCCACTTGATATTATCGAAAATCCTAAAAACCTGCAAATTCGTGAGCTCGATGCCGGCATGTTAGGGCGAGCTATTGACGATTTTGATATTGCTGTTATCAACACAAATTGGGCTATTGTTTCTGGATTAAACTTCGAAAAAGATGTCGTCGCATGGGAGAGCGCAAAAAATAATCCTTATGATAATATCATCGTTGTACGCACGAGCGAAAAAGATGAGCCATGGGTTAAAAAATTAGTTGCCGCTTACAACAACGATCTTATCCGTGCAAAAATCAAAGAGATTTTTGGCAAAACCGCCCAAACTTCTTGGTAATTGCGCCAAATATCCGAGTAATTGTGAATGGAAAAACCTACTCTTATCTCCTTAAAAAACATCAGCCGTTGTTTTAACAAAACGGCTGGTGTTCCGGTAATTAATAATCTCTCTTTAAATATCCATGCTGGTGAAATCCTTGGCATTATTGGGCGCAGTGGAGCAGGAAAATCAACACTTATCCGTTGTTTAAATGGGTTAGAGAAGATTGATGCAGGGTCTATTTTTTTTGAAGGTGTTGATATTTCAAATCTATCAGAGATAGAATGGGCGCCTTACCGTCAACGAATTGGGATGATTTTTCAACATTTCAATCTTCTCTCATCGCAAAATATTCTTGATAACATTGCATTGCCGCTTAAATTAAGTGGTGTAAGTAAAAAGCAACGCCACAAACGTGCCCTTGAACTGATTGAATTGGTTGGGTTATCTGGGAAAGAATATTGCTATCCAGCACAATTGTCAGGGGGGCAAAAACAACGTGTTGGCATTGCTCGTGCGCTTGCTGCTAATCCTAAAATATTGTTATCAGATGAAGCCACTTCTGCTCTTGATCCTGAAACAACAGAGTCTATTCTTGAGCTTCTTGCCGATATTAATAAACACCTCAATCTTACGATTGTGCTTATTACCCATGAAATGGAAGTTGTGCGCACCATAGCGCATCGCGTTGTTGTTCTTAATCAGGGGAACATTGTGGAAGAAGGACGTGTGAAAGACATCTTTACATCACCGCAAGACGATACAACCATAGCCATGCTCAGGCTTGTCACCCCGCAACTTCCTGAAAAATTTGCGAAAAATCTCAAACCAATCGGGCGAGAAGCTGTCATTGAAATCAATATTGCCGGTGAAATTGCTCAGCAGCCTTTTCTCCATCTTTTGGAAGATGAAAGTGGTTTAAGAGCACGTATTCTCCATGGTGGTATTGATACAGTCCAAGGAGAAACCATCGGGCGACTCTTCTTAGCTCTTCCTGGAGAAGATAAAGAAGCTTTAGAAAAAGCTGTTCAATGGTTAACGAAAAAAGGACGATATTGTGAGGTCTTAGGCTATGTTTAATGTTTTGTCTCATGAACTTCCCCAAGCTGTTATTGATACAATATTGATGACACTTAGTGCTTCTTTTATGGCATTTATTATAGGGCTTCCCCTTGGTCTTCTTCTTCACACAACAGCACGTGGAGGAATTTTTTCTTCATCTCTCATCAATCGCCCTTTAAGCATCATCATTGACAGTATTCGTGCCATTCCCTTTATTATTCTTGCATTTTATCTTCTTCCCGTTACGCGTATCGTTGTAGGAAGAGGGATAGGAATGCCTGCTGTAATTTTTATACTGACCATTTCAGCTATTCCCTTTTATGCACGCATGGCGGAACTCTCTTTTAAAACAGTTGAAAACGGTCTCATTGAAGCGATCCGCTCTATGGGTGCAAGCCGTCTTCAAATTATCAGACATGTTCTTATTCCTGAAGCTCTCCCTAGCCTGATTACAGGTTTTACAGTCATGGTTATTTCTCTCATAGGAGCCACCTCACTTGCTGGATATCTTGGTGGAGGCGGTTTAGGGGATATGGCAATCCGCTATGGCTATCAACGCTATAATACCTTCATCATGACCATTGTCATCATTCTTTTGATCATGCTCAATATTATAACCCAATGGACTTCTGATAAAATCGTACACAAACTTGATAAAACAAAACATTAAAAGATTTAGAATTTCACATGCCGGTACAATCATCCTCTTTGCCACTTTCCAAAGTACTCCCCCCTTGCCTATCGAAAACGCTCATAGAGAAATTAGGAACTTTTTTCTTAAACAGTTTCTATCTCTCCCCATCCGCTTGTAACATGAAAGAAAATAGTTTTAATGGCTTTAATATAAAAGGGGTAAAATAAGAGATCTCACAGCATGTGAGACTCTCTCTTAACATAAAAATGATAAACTATTATGTTAAAATAAGACATTGGTCACGACCTTTCCCAGTCTCAGATAACATATTGAATTTATAATGATAATATGGCGTTATTCATATTGAATGAGAACTCTGAATACCGTACGATCCTCTCATTCCAAATTTGTTCCATATCAAATCAACCAAAACCTCTCGCTTGCGCGTTACAAGCGGGAAGAGCCGTATGAGTAAAAACGATACAAACAAACAAACAAGCAAGCAAGGAAGGCATGCCCTCTTATGAATTATCTCAAACGCCAAGACCTGTCATAATATTAGGGGCTAGCATATAATATGATTGTGCCGGCTTTCTTCTTCACAAGCATAAGATAGGGGTGCTCAATGGCTTTATCATTATACCATTCACAAGGCGCCATTGCGAAATGGGTGTAACGAGCGTTGAGAGATGTTGCGTTAAAATAAGCCCGTGAATTGGCAACGCAAGTATATTCCATTTGAAGCATTCTGTTTTATGTAAGGACTGTGATCCCATAAAAAAACGCTATCAACAAAAGCGTGAAGCAATGCACAATCTTCATTAGAAAACTCCTCTTCAAAACGATCTAGGAAAGATAGCAATTTGCTATGGCTATCAACGCTATGATAGCTCCACTACATCCATCATCCTATAGATTATTCTCAATATTACCATTGAAGAAACTTCTTATAAAATTGTATAAAAATTTTATAAAATAAAGTACTCAAATAATCTAGATATTGGAAGGTTTTTCTTCCACAACAGCAACAATAAGCCATTGAGCCGTAAGAGCTGGTTTTTTTAACTTTTCAATTTCCACCGTAACCCCATAATGGAAAACCACTCGACCAGAAGGGCGAATTTCTGCGTCGTCTAACACAAAACGCGCACGTATCCGTACCCCTGTTTTCACAGGACTCATGAAGCGTACTTTATCAAAACCATAATTAATCCCCATTGTGCTCCCTTCCAACTCTGGAAGAGCCTCATAAGCGAGCGTAGACAAAAGCGATAATGTCAAAAACCCATGAGCAATTGTGCCCCCAAAAGACGTCTTTTTAGCCTTTTCCTCATCAACGTGTATCCATTGATGATCATCTGTAGCACATGCAAACTGATTAATCATATCCTGTGTAACAAGACGCCACCCCGATAATCCCACTTCTTTCCCAATAAAACTGGTGACATCTTGTACTGTTATTTTTTTCTGCATAACGCTATTCCTATTTTATTTGATAAAAGCACCCCCACCTCTTGCTTTTATAAAATCCATTGATTAGAGCATCAAGAATAAAAGATTAATTGTCTTAAAAACAAATACACCTTATGAATGAGAAAAGTTCTTTAGCAGAATATTTTTCAAATGGGAAAAAAGAATGGCAAGCAATGTGAACCTAACAGGTTTAGCGCATGATTTGAAACAACGTGCAGAAAAACATCCCCCCATCCGTATTGGATTGATTGGTTGTGGTGAAATGGGCACAGATTTATTATCAAGTATTGCGCATATGGACGGTATAACAGTCGCCGCAGTAGCCACTAGGACGCCCTCACGTATTTTTGATGCCGCTACAATAGCCTATGGCGAGGATGGACATGTCTGTGAAGTTGAAAATACTTATGCTCTCACGCAAAGCATTGAAAAAAATTTGATTGCAGCAACAGATGATATTAACCTTGTTTTACGTCATGAACAAATTGATATTATCGTTGACGCAACAGGCTATCCCGAAGCAGGAGCAGAAATTGGTATCAAAGCGCTTAAGAATAACAAACATCTTGTCATGATGAATGTTGAAGCAGATGTTACAATTGGCGCTTATCTCAAACATGAAGCAGAAAAACGAGGGCTCATTTATACACTTGGTGCTGGAGATGAACCAACTTCTTGTATGGAACTCATAGAATTTGTTTCAGCCCTTGGACATAAGATTGTCGCAGCGGGTAAAGGAAAAAATAATCCTCTGCTCTTTGATGCTACACCTGATGCTTACGAAGAAGAAGCATTCCGGCGTAATATGAATGTGCGCATGTTGGTTGAATTTATTGATGGTTCCAAAACGATGGTTGAAATGGCCGCTATTGCCAATGCCACTGGACTTCTCCCCGATTGCCCAGGAATGCATGGACCACAAGCGACGTTACAAGATTTAAACAAAGTGCTTATCCCCAAACAAGATGGAGGCATTTTGCAGCAATATGGTGTTGTGGATTATTCAACAGGTCAAGGTGTTTCCCCAGGTGTCTTTGTCATTGCAGAAATAGCACACCCACGTTTACGCGAACGTATGGAAGATTTAAAAATTGGTCAGGGGCCTTACTTCACCTTTCACCGCCCCTATCATTTAACAGCAATGGAAGTTCCCCTCACCTGCGCACGCGTTATGCTTTATGGCAAAAAAGATATGGCTCCTCTTAGCCATCCCGTAGTAGAAGTCTGTGCTGTTGCTAAAAAAGATTTACATCCAGGTGATCAGCTAGACTTTATCGGTCTTTATACTTATCGCGCTTGGATAATGAACATCGCAGAAGCACGCACTCACCATGCCATTCCTTGTGGTCTTTTAGAAAAAGCAACAGTCACAGCTGAAATTAAAAAAAACGAACTCATTACAATACATAATACTGCTATTCGTGAAGATCAATGGATTGCACGTCTTCGTGCTAAACAAGACCTTTTACTTCATTGCACTTCTTCCGCTAAGCTATAAACACTCCTTAATTACCTTACTTAACAATATCCCTTCCTGACACGACTGAACAACCAGAATATACTTGTATGACAAATTCAGGTTTGCTGTTTTAATAAAGGCATTTTCCAACGATGCACATCACCGCATCACCACTTCCCTCTCACAATATGGCCCGTAAATGCTACAATATAAACCGCCCCATGAGGTGGTATAAGCTTCATTGTGTATCACTATCTTTACTCTATAAGGATACAAACCGGATCATCATTTTATTTGCCAATATTACAACAGCCCTTGAGCCTTAGAGATAATTCATTGAGAAGAATTTTTACTCTTTTTTAAATAATTTTATCCATACACGAACACAACTTGTTATACGTAAAAAATACTTTTAATGGATTTAACATCAACAAATTTGAAATGATAAATAATAATTTCTCATTTTTCTTATTGCATGAGAGCCATGAATACAGGGATATTTTTATTTTATCCCCTTATGAAAGATAAAAAAATTTAAAAAGGATCAAAGATACCTTTGATGAATAATCTTCATATGAGAGAAGGTAGACAATATTAAAAGGCTGATAAAAATAATGAGTATACTAGCCTTATTACTAGGAAATAACCATAAACTGTAAAAAAATCTGGTTACACTACTTTGTAAAAAAACATAAACGTATAATCTTAAAATTTAATAATGCTAATAAAAGCTACATTGAGTATTAAGAATAGTGATTTTATCATCAAATACAGTATAAATGATTTCAAGTATTTATTTTTTCAATATAATGAAATGAACAAAAAAGTCATCGACTTTATCGATGATCTTTCTACTAAAGTGTAACGAATATTCCCCAAAGAGATAAAATAGCACCTAATACATCCCCAGTACATAAAGAAGTAAGAAGTGATAAAATACCTATTCCCCCCCAAAAAGCGGAACCTGAAAAAGCAGAAGCTTTTTCAGCTTTCCCTAAAGCAATACCATCTTGTTCCTCAACGCCTTTAATAATAACTCTATCCACAGCTTTAATAGCTACATTTTTTTCTAGTGTAGAAATAGTAATTTCCACTCTCTCTTGAAATTTATTTTTTACAAAACTTGTATTTCCTTCTATAGTTTGTACAAAAAAAAGAATAAATAGTGTAAAAGTGAATGAACATATACGATTTTTAAATATTTTAAACATAGCTTTCTTTGCTCCTCTTTTTCTTCACTGAAAAAATGAAGGAATATTCACATATATAAAAAACAAAACTTATATTTAATCATTTATATAATCAGACATAATAAAATATTATATGTAATTTTGTTATTGCAATATAACACATTATGTATTACATGTAAAGATGCAAAAACAATAAATGATAAAAATATTCCTTTTACACTATAATATCTCAAGATATAAGCAGTAATATTTTGTCATTGTTATTGATATACTTAAAAATAATAAGAATTTGTTAAATTTATTATTATAATAAATATTAAAAAACAAATTAATTTAAAAGTCATATAATAGATATTTTATAAATAATTTAAAATGTAATTAAATTTTAAATAACTACAACATTAAAAACTGTCAACATAATAATATATACTTATATATTATTTAAATAAACATAAAAATTAAATATTCCTTACCGGATTTTTATTATATCTCTCATAAATAAACTTGAAAAATAAAATTGGTAGCGAATAAAAACATCGATCTAAAATAAATCTATCCTAATAAATAAACCATAAAATAGTGTATTATTTTTCTATAAAACAGCTATAAGGTATAAAAAAGCAATTAAGATCTCTATTTTCAAATGGAAGAGACGTTAATAAAATGATTCTCAACTTTTACTGATATATAAAGAAAAAATGCTGCATAGCATCTTCAAAAAGGTACTTCAGCCCCCTTTATCTTATATAGCATAAAGAACACAAAATATTGACTTTCAAACCTAATAAAACAAACGCATAAAATAAGTAAATCTATCATATTTACAAAAAAAATTATAAATAACTCTAGAACACCAACAAATTACCTAAAGTTAAATAAAAAGAGAGTCATGGAAATAATATAATCCTCCAAAATACTGAAAAACAATTTTATTTCTTAATTTTCATAAAAGTTATTCCATATTTTTCGTCAATATTGTATCTTACAGCCATATTTCTATTTTGAGTAATTATATTTACTCTGTATTAGTAACAAATAATTATCTTTGAAATAATTTTGGGGAAGTATTCACATAACTGTCTACAATTTGTGCAAAATAAATAATTGATCAAATGCTTGAAAGAAAAGTGATAGAGAAACTTACTAAAAAATTGCATTTTTTAAATATCAACTTAAGTAAGCACATTAAAAAAATAATGCCATGAAAACTGATATTGAATAATAAATTTATCAACCAATCATTTTAATAGAAGGATACCGATCTACAATAATAATTTATTTTTTTGCATGTTGAATGAGAGAGCTGACTATTATAAGGTTTTCTTAATTTTAACTCTGTTTATATTGAATCAATCAAAATTCTTCGCTGGCAAATCACAAACGAAATCGATGTATGTGTAAACACACCTGAAGGAAGGAAAATATCACTTATGAGATATTTTAACTATCAAGCGCTGTTAACACAATATTGAAAACTGGCAAAGTGAATGGTGGAGCCACTTTTTACTTTAAAAATGTAAGGATAGTGAAGTACAATAGATTTTATATTATGAGGCTTTACCATTATACCACTCACAAACGCCCCGTAAAATGGGATTGGGTGCGTTGCGAGATGTTTCTTTAAAATAAGCGTGTCAATGTGCAACACAATGGCGTTCTGTTTATCATGTATCCAACGGTATTTCTTCTTGAATCATTTTCTAAACTCATCGAGCTCTCTGAGATCGCAAGTTCATCTTACGTAAATTCTTCTCTTTATATTCATTTTTTCTCATGAACACTAAAGTCTGTTAAGACACTATCCAAAATAAAATCAATCAACAAACATTTCTATTCTTTTGTAATATACAGATACTTTAATTAAGATTTTAGAGATCCTGATTGAAAACAAAGTCTGTACTATCGCAACAAATGAAATACTTTGATTATACTTGCTCTATAGTAAAAAGAAGAATATGCAACTTACAGAAAAAATTGCGTTGGTTTTGCTCAATAAAAGCTTCTCTATTTTTAACAAAGCTCTCATTTTTATGCATCCATATGTGATGTAAAAAGACGCCTATTTGCGTTTCTCTTATAGATAGATTAAATAGTGACAGCACCTTTGATCGCTTTGTCTGTGTTAACTTCTCTTTTGGGCAATAATTTATGGTATCTAACACGCCTTTTCTCGCTCTTTTACCTTTGGGCGCACACGAATATCACGGAGAGCACCTTCCCTTCGAAACCGACTGGATTATTGCTGAAGCTTTTGCAAAAACCCTCACTTTACAAACAAAAGAGCAGTTTCATATTGCACTTTTACCAGTTGAAAAGATTGGCTATTCAATAGAACATATGGATGTTACAGGCACACAAACCCTTACCTTTTCCGACGCTATCGAGCGATGGATAAAGATTGGTGAAAACTGTTATCACAAAGGGATCAACCGTCTTCTTCTTCTCAATGCTCACGGAGGCAATTCACCTTTAATGAGCATTGTTATCACCGAATTACGAAGGCGCCTTTCCATGCTCGCTGTAGCAACAAACTGGAGCCGTTTTGGTTTGCCACAAGGTCTCATGGACCCGTCTCAGCAACATCTTGATATCCATGGAGGTTTTATCGAAACCTCTCTTATGCTCTATTTAGCACCAGAAAAAGTCCATATGGAAAAGGCAACAAATTTTCATAATAAACAGGCGGATATGATTGCCAATTATCGGTATTTACGCGCTTATGGTCCTCATGCCTTTGGCTGGACAATGCGAGATCTAAATACGCAAGGTGCGGCAGGAAACGCAAGCAAAGCAACACCACAAGCCGGTGAAGCAATCTTTTCTCATGTTCTGTCTCAGCTTCGTGATTTACTTGATGATATCAATCGATTTAACATAAACACATGGCAATAAAGAACAATAAAAGGTCTCTCCATGGAAACGACACAACCAAAAAAACTTCCCGTTACGGTTCTCACAGGCTATCTTGGTGCAGGAAAAACTACCCTTCTCAACCGCATTCTCAGTGAAAATCATGGCAAACGTTATGCCGTCATTGTCAATGAATTTGGTGAAATTGGTATTGATAATGACCTGATCATTGAATCAGATGAAGAAATTTATGAAATGAATAATGGCTGTGTTTGTTGCACCGTGCGTGGTGATCTCATTCGCATTCTGGAAAGTTTGATGCAACGTTCTCATCGATTTGATGCGATCATTATAGAAACAACAGGGCTTGCAGATCCCGTTCCCGTAGCACAGACCTTTTTCATGGATGATACGGTCCATGAAAAAACAGCTCTCGACAGTGTCATAGCGGTCGTTGATGCAAAGCATTTGCCCTCTCAACTGAAAAAAAGCCGTGAAGTTGAAGAGCAAATTGCCTTCTCTGACATCGTTCTTTTAAACAAAATTGATCTTGTCAGCGAAGAAGAACGTGCACACGCGCAATCGCTCATTCTTGCAATTAATCCTCGCGCTATACTCTATACAACACAGCGCGCCAATATCCCTCTTGAGACACTCCTCAATCGTGGTTTCTTTGATCTCCAACGGACTCTCGATCATGAACCTCATTTTCTCGATCACGAACATACACACCAACATGCCCCCCATGTGTGCGGTCCCGATTGTAATCATGATCATCATCATGCATCCCCCATTCATGATATTACCATCACTTCTGTAAGTTTAAAAACAGGTGCTCTGCAACCAGAAAAGTTTTTCCCTTGGATCCAACAGATTACGCAGCAACAAGGGCCTGATATCTTGCGTCTCAAAGGCATTATCGCCTTTCAAAGAGACGATGATCGTTACGTCATTCAAGGGATACACATGCTTCTTGAGGGACAACATCAACGCCCATGGCGTGAAGGTGAAAAACGAGAAAGTCGCCTTGTTTTTATAGGACGCTCTCTTGATGCTGAAAAATTAAAAACAGGTTTTGAAAATTGCGCCTAAGTGAATGATAATGCCAAACATTACCCATTATGATCTCAAAAGTTATTGCCTTTCCTGCGGTTTTATAGACAATAAACCAGCTTTTGTTTCCGTAGAAGGTTTCATTGTTTTTTTAAATCCAACCCCACAAGTCTTTGAAGTTCACAAAGGAATAATTTCAAGTCATTTTTCCCATGACAATACCGCGATCATCACAGGTGGAGAAGATGGAAAAGTCTGTCAAACAACCGCAGCGGAACATACAGAAGTGCTAAACCAAAAAGAACGCAAATGGATAAACAACGTTGCTTTTGGTCCACAAAAAGCTTTTGCTTTTTCCTCCTCACGTTTCGCATTTGTGCATGTTGGAAAAGAACGACAAGAGCTCACACATGAACGCAGTGTAGAAGGACTCGCTTTTGCCCCAAAAGGTTTACGACTTGCTGTTGCCCATTACAATGGTGTTACCCTTCATTGGTTATCAACGCAAATATCTCCCACCACATTGGTCTGGAAAGGAGCGCACTTTGGTGTCACCTTTTCACCAGACAACCGCTATGTCATTTCCACGATGCAAGAAAACGCCTTACACGGCTGGCGTCTCACTGATAATCAGCATCTCCGCATGAGTGGCTACCCAAGCAAAGTCAAAAGCTGGTCTTGGAGTGCAAAAGGAAAATGGCTAGCAACATCAGGTGCCTCTGCCGCAATTGTTTGGCCCTTTCATACAAAAGATGGCCCCATAGGAAAAACACCATTAGAACTGGGCACACGAGCAAATGCGCTTGTTAGCACCGTTTCATGCCACCCAAGAAAAGAAATTGTAGCAATAGGCTTCAACGATGGAATGATTTTAGCGGCATATTTTCACGATGGAAAAGAAGTCCTTCTAAAAGGTTATGGGAAAAGTGCTATCTCAGCACTCAACTGGGATCAAGCAGGGCACAACCTTGCCTTTGGTAGCGAAAATGGTGAATGTGGTATAATCAATATCACTGATTAAACTAAGCACCACCAAGCACAACCATCGCTGATAAAATGCCTATACAATCCTCCAGAAATCCTAATTCCCCTTGCATCTTTAGAGCTCTCAGAAATCCTACCTCTCTAGTCTCCCCCCAAAGTCTCCTAAATCTTCATAATCATTAAATCTTTCCTCCCCCTTCAGACAAGAAAATACCTTAAACATGTGTTTTAACCTTTTAACATTTCTACCCTTATACAAGAGTAAAAACATCACCCCTAAGACCGAAAACCCCATCTCCCTATACACACCTATATAGGCTACATACTTCCACAAAAACATTTTTCTTAAAAATTCGGAAAAAAATAGCTGATACCATCATTGAGACAACTATTTATTCCTACGATCAGAAGAATGGAATACAACACTATTTTCCTAAATAATTTTTTTTGATTTCCCCCTCTAAAGAGCAAAGTTTCCTACTAGCAGTCTTCTACACTTCAGTTTCTTGCCTAGAAAATTCCATTGAATAATCATTTCATGAAGCTTCTATCACCGCCCTCTGTTCCGGCCTCTCCTTCATCTACGGATTCTGTTTCTCCTCCTTCTGCCCCTGTTGAACCAAAGCCTTCTGAAGCTTCTGACTCTTTAGATTCTTCGTCTCATCTTCCTATATCGCTTGATGTTCAGTCTAATCTTCCAATTAGAGCTGTGGTTCCGCAAGTGTCAACTTATCTTCTTTTGCCAAATGCTTTATTTCATGCTGGTTTAGTGGATATGACCGCGCAAAATAAGACGTTAGAGACAATGCGGAATGCTTTTCATTCCTCTTGGAAGGATGATGAAAAGACAGCCTTTTTCCTGCATGCTTATGGTGGTAGTCATCATTATGCTTCCAATTTATCTGCTTTTGAATATGGCTATGGCGCTGAGCTCGATTATAATGCATTCGAAGCAGGTGTTTTGTTAAACGAGATTGAGAGTTTATATGGCCGTACATTCTTTGGCGCTTTGGGGAACTATGGAAATCTTTCTCTAACCCCTCAGGATGTTAAACAAAGCAAAAAGAGTGCATTTGATAAATGGTCTGTTGCTGCCTATGGAAGTTTACAGCATGATACGGGTTTTTATATCGATGGGGTATTATCGTATGGACTTTTTAAGGGAGATGTTTTGACACTAGCACGGGGCAGGGTTGTGGCATTAAGGGGTAAACAGGTTAGCGGTTCTTTAACGAGTGGCAAAACGTTTGCAACAGGGTATAAAAGTGTTGTTTTTGATCCGCAGATTCAGGTTGTTTATCAGCATCTTCAGTTTAATCAGGCATATGATGTTGATAATCTTGATGTTAATTTAGGCAAATTTCATCAATGATTTAGAGTGCTCATTCATCAGTCTACATATTGAATAAAAAACTGAATATTATAAATTTCTTTCATTTCAAACCTGTTTATATTTCATCAATTAACTCTTTGTCCATCATAAACGAAGCTGGCATATAAAGAAGGACTTCTGAAAAAAGTGGAATTGCTTCTTATGAACATCCTTGAGTGCTCAAATCTGTGCAGTATTGAATGATGAAAAAAGAATGATGATATCCGTTTATTACAGTAATGAAAATAATATACTGTATCTTATCAAAATTTCTTTGGCACCTACTCCTTTACAAAAAAACAACCGTAAAAACACGATAAGCATACTTTACTTTTTATTATAATTTGACCTCAAACTCCCTCTGTTTGTTCTAAAAAATAATTATTTATCCAAAATTCTTAAGTAAATATCCTAAAAAATGGAACAAATAGTATATTAAATGATATAAACGTGCATAAATTTCTAAAATAAAATTCAAAAAAATGCATAAAACTCATAAAGACTAAACTTGTAATCTATAAAAATTAATAAAGAAATGGACAAAATAAGCATCCCCTCTTAAGAAAAACGCCTAAAATCAATCCTCATATACTTTATATTTAAAGAACAACCATCAATATCATCTCTTCTGAAAGATTATGCCACAAACATTCAGCATTCAAGCTTCTCACATTCACAATAAAATTTGTCCCCATATCATAACATCAAAAATTTTAGAAAAATTCCTCATCAAATAGAAGAAAGTATATAATGGGCATCTTCAATCATAAATCAAAGAAAGAATCTATTATAATCTTTGATATCAAAAATAACCATATTGATTGAAGCGAAACAAATTTTAATACATTGAAAGGCAGAAAAATATTCTGCCTTTCATATAAAAATACATATTGTACCTCTTTTAAAAAAGATGGCGCAATCCAGCAGAGAAACTCGCTCCAGAAAAACCAACTTTCTTAAATTTATGCTGATAAGTTACATCTCCATGAAGAGAAAGTTTTGAAGAAAGACGCGCATTAAACCCAAGACCTGCTTCCAAAAAAGAACCAAAAAAACCTAACTGAAAATCGTTTTTAAAAGAAACAAATTGCTTATCTTCAAAACTATGCAAATAAGAAAGCTTACTATAAAAAGAAACGACACGTCCCTCTTCAGAAACATTAAGTGTCTTGCTTAAACGCCCACCAACACGCCCCACCCATTGATGAAATTTTCCTAAATCAACATCAAGATTATCAACATCATATGCCGGATTAAACTGAAGATGTTGATAAACAATCTGAATCTGCGGATCAAAAACAACACCTTTATACCTTGTTGCAAACGTTTTGCCACTTGTTAAAGAACCACTAAACTGTTTTCCCTTTAACGCCACAACCTTGCCCCGTGCTAGGGTCAAAACATCTCCCTTAAAAAGTCCATACGATAATACCCCGTCTATATAAAAACCCGTGTCATGCTGTAAACTTCCATAAGCAGCAACAGACCATTTATCAAATGCGCTTTTTCTACTTTGTTCAACATCCTGAGGGGTTAGAGAAAGATTTCCATAGTTCCCCAAAGCCCCAAAGAATGTACGACTGTATAAATTCTCAATCTCGTTTAACAAAACACCTGCTTCGAATGCATTATAATCGAGCTCAGCGCCATAGCCATATTCAAAAGCAGATAAATTGGAAGTATAATGATGGCTACCACCATAAGCATGCAGAAAAAAGACCGTCTTTTCATCACTTTTCAAAGAACCTCTAGAAGAGCTTCGTATTGCCCTCAATTTTTTATTTTGAGAGGCAAGATCCATCAAGCCAGTATGGAATAAAGCATTTGGCAAAAGAAGATAAGTTGGCACTTGCGGAACCACAGCCCTCATTCCCAGTTCGGGCTGAATATCAGGCTTAACAGGAACAGGTGGAGTAGGAGAAGGTGTTGGTGTAACAGGCACAGAGGAAGAAGATGAAGGATCTGTAGGTATAGGATCACTTGGCTCAGAGGGCACTGACGGAGAAGGTGTTGGTGTAACAGGCAC